>CAZJXY010000158.1:0-7562 GCA_964549925.1 uncultured Bdellovibrionales bacterium
CGGGGCAGTTCCAATATGGTTTGAGAGCAGTATTGCGATTGAGGCAGCTGTAACCCAAATTACCCAGATCTTTCTTAGTGAAAGCGCTGTGGCAGAAACTACGAAGGCCACCATTGCCGCTAACAGGGTCGATGGGCCCCAAATATCGGTAAGGATCGCAGATTTTGCTGAGGGAAACATCCAGATCACAACTGACAGCAGAATCGCGCTAGGTAGGGGAGATTTAGTCTCGCGCCAAAGAATCAACATGCTCAGGGCGAGCAGATAAAGATTTAAGAATAGCTGCGCCAAGGCATATGACGCGTATGGACTAACGGCGGAGTTAAGTAAGCGAGCTAGGGCATCGACTCCGGCATATAAGTAAAAAATGACTGGCCCAGGATGGTCGAATTTCAGGCGACTGTATGGACCGGTGAGGCAGCTAAAAGTTTTAGCGTCTTCGGCCTTAAGAGCCAAAAGCGGGTAGTCTCCGAGCTTTTCACAGCCAGTTGGAATGTTGCCTACGATTTGATGGCCTAATGTTAAACCGAGGGCAATCAGTGTCAGAATTTGTAAGTAAAAGAGTGGGCGACCTTTCAAAGTTTGATTGATCTGCTCCACAGTCGAATACCTAAGGCTCAGAAAGATCGAAAACTACGGACAGCTCGTCCTCGAAAATCGGCTTTGAAAAGGTGAGCAGATGATTTGCTAGAGGCTTTCCCTTCTCAAGTAGAAGCATTTCAGCGCCGCTCTCATTTATAATATCGCGCCATCCCGGTTCAATATTGACTACCTTGAAATAATCTTTGTAGGCATTCTCGCCGAGAAGAGAGTTTCTATCGTCAAGTATTGGCTTTAGCTTTTGATCTGAGGCCCAAGCGATAAAGCCACCCCAATTCGGGGTGGAATAAGTAGCGTGATTTTGTCCAGGACGCTGACTTAAGAACTCTACAGCCTTGTACGGATATACTGTCTTACTTGGCCCAAATTCACCCTCAAACGTAGGAACCCTTCCGCTAACTGCAAAACTTACGAGGATCACCACAATTAAAACAAATGGCACAGGGGAGACATCAAAGCGCGCCAACCTTTTAAATCGTAAGGCCAAGAGCTCAGTCAAAACTTGCGAGATATAAGGCACAATAACAATCGCATAGTACGGAAGCATTCTCTCAGAGTGCAGGGCAAAATGCAGAAAATTAAGAATAATTAGAATTGGGAAGGCCCTCCAGCGACCTACTGATTTGGTGGCAACGAACGGGGAAAGGGCGAATAAAATTAAAGTCAGCTCAAGGATATGTCCATGCGCAGACCTAAAATTAATCGATCGCCATTCCTTATTGAGGGACATAAAGTACTCGCTAGTACCCAAAGAGAGAATGCTCTTATGCAGCTCAAAGAAATATGGGTTAAACAGGGTTGCAAGAGCGCTAAAGCCCAACAGTAAAAGTGACCAAGAGGTAAACTGTGACGAGAAGTTTATCTTGAAGAAGAATTTATCGATGCTTAATGCTGCAACCAGACAGGCCAATACGAGGATGCCCATTACAAATGCTGGATGGAGATTGGCCCAGACTGCAAACACGATTGGGAAAGTGATGAAAAGCTTAGCGAATTCCCGTTTTACTTTTGCTTCCGGCTGCTTCTCGATTATTAAATGATAAAGGTAAAGTGTTTTAAAAAAGACCAAGGCGAAAAATAAAAATGAGAAAATAACTGGCCGAAGGATAAAGTGTACCAACGAAAGCTTAAAGCTGATGAAAGCAGCCAGTGCTAGAGCAACGGTTGAAAGTTCGCACCTACGATAAACCGGTGCCCCAATCAGAAAAAAAGTGCCCAAGAAAATGCAGATTGCCAGGGCACAAAGCGCCGGCCAAGAACCGCGAAGGTAGATAAAGTAGAGGATAAGATCAGACAACCACTGATCCGAGATCCAATGCCTCGCGGTAGGGCTGTATAGAAATGGGTCGGTTGTCGGAATATTAAAAGTTTCTAAAATTAACTTTCCATTAAGTAGGTGCCATCCGACTCCAGGATCGTTTGCAAATGTTCCAAGTTGAAGATGAATCAGTGTCGCTAGTGCAAGCAAAAGAAAGAATAGATGTGTGCTAAGTACTTTTCCCATGAGACCAGTGGTAAAACAGTAGCGCGAAAAAGTGAATGCGGGTCATTTAAAGAAACGAGCCAGATCGGCGCAGTTCATCTTTCGCTCAGGGTAGAATATCGAACCTTCTTCGCCACGCATCAAGGCTATAAAAGCTTCTCCAGAGCAGTTTATATGGTCTCCCTCTCGAAAGCGGGTGAGATAAAGCTCTTCCAGCTTGCCGTTCACTAAAAACTTAAGGGCTAGCTCTTCTCTAAATTTGAGAGACTGGCTTGAATCCGGATCCCCGTACACTTGATGACACACCGATTCTCCGCGACGAAGGTCTGGAGAAACTAGATACTCAGTGACTCGATCGGCGTCAGCGCCGCTCACCCAGGTTGACTCGGGAGAAGTGATAAGACTCTGATACCGACTCAGGAAGTTATCAATCTCAATTTGAACTTGTGGATCGTGACTTGAAGTATTGGACAGATCTACCCCCTGATTTTCAATTCGTCTTTCGAGTTCCTCAGGTGAGATCCGATCCATTGAATTCGCTATTTTAGTACATTCTAGGCTCATTTGTCACAACTACTATGCTTGTTTACCACAGAACCTTAGAGTAATTTAAGCTGACTTTGAAAGCAACCATGTCAGAAAATAATCGTCCGTCAACAAAACAACCTTATTCGATTGCGGTTTTAGCTGTAGGTTACGAGCTACTGAGCGGCCAGGTAGTTGATTCTAACTCCGCTTGGATCGGAGAAAGTCTCGAATCGAGCGATTTGTTCCTGCGAGAAATTAGAGTTTGTGACGACGTGGAATCTGAGATTGTAGCGCATCTGGCCGCGTTATTTGAGACGCATGACGCTGTGATTGTCAGCGGGGGGTTGGGGCCCACGACGGACGACCTTACTCGAGAGGCGGTTGCTCGTTTTTTGGATTTGCCTCTAGAACTGAATCAACGCGAGCTTGAGAAAATCAAAGAGATATTCCGTTCACGAAATCGCCCTTTTTTTGAGACGAATAATAAGCAAGCCCTAATTCCTAAGGGCGCTAGCGTAATTGAGAATCCAACCGGTACGGCCCCAGGGTTTTCGATTCAGAGAGAGGGACAAGGGCGAGGTCGGTCAAAATCAATATTCGTGCTTCCGGGGGTTCCAAGAGAACTTAAGTTAATGTTTCGGTTCGCGGTCCTTCCAGAATTATTGAAACTTTCTGGAGTCGAGCCTGTATCTTCGCATGCGCTATTTCGCATATTTGGAATGTCAGAGTCCCAGATTGGAGAGATTGTTGAAAAACTGGGGTTAGATTCTGCACTTAGGACTAGCTATCGCGCCCATTTTCCAGAGATTAGACTCGGCCTACACGCTAACTTAGGGAGTAAGCGTGCAAATGACGCTTTAATTGCCGAAAGCACAGAAAAAATACGTGGGTCCATAACCGATGAGTATATCTTTTCGACTTCAGGAGAACTAGGGCTTGAGCGCGTCGTACATGATCTATTACAGCAGGGTAAGCAAACAGTTTCTGTGGCGGAGTCTTGCACCGGTGGTATGCTAGGGATGCTTCTGACAGAGCACGGTGGTGCATCCGATTTTTTCCTGGGGGGTGTGCAATCATATAGCAACGAAATTAAATCAAATATTTTAAATGTCGAAGGCAAAGTGCTTTCTCACTTCGGTGCGGTGAGCGCGGAAGTTGCAGAGATGATGGCTTTGGGGGTCAGAAGACTTACTGGTTCGAAACTTTCGCTTTCGATTACCGGCGTTGCCGGGCCGGACGGTGGATCGACCGAAAAGCCGGTGGGCCTATACTTTGTTGGATTTGCCTCTGAGTCTGAAAGCCATGCTTTTAGGTTTTTTTATCCGGGAAACCGAGATTTGATTCGAAGGTATGCTAGCTTCTGCGCACTGGATATTTTGCGCCGCCACCTCTTAAAGCTGCCCCTAAGGGCAAAAAATATACCTTAAACATTTGTAATTAGTAGCTTTTCGTATATACTATAGCAGTCCCAAAATAAAAATGGTCTGAATCAGCCATTGTGGTAATGGACTGCTATAGTGGGAGCCCGGAGAGGGCGACCCACTCAGCTTATGGCTGAGCGGGCTACCGGCTAACGCCGGGCCCGGAACAAAAAGCGTTCGCCAATAAAAAACGGTGTCAATCCAAAGGATTGACGCAGATTTTCGATTTGGGACTGCTATTTGTTTTCCCTCCGGGGGTTTTGCCTCCGGCAAAAGGAATAGAGCGCCAATAGGCTTGTTTATATTGGGCATTTCTATTGGTGAGCGCTCTATTCTGGTGACTGCGAGGTTCCGGTCATCATCTTATTCTAAGGGAGAAACTTTTACCTTTTATGCAAAAACTCAGTGGAAATGGGGTTCGCCAAGCGTTCCTCGATTACTTTAAAAAGAACGGTCATACCGTGGTTGAGAGTTCTAGCCTCATACCAAATAACGACCCAACTCTGCTTTTTAGTAATGCTGGAATGAATCAGTTCAAAGACTGCTTCCTGGGAGGCGAGAAGCGTTCTTACGTTAGGGCAGCCACGTGCCAGAAGTGCTTGCGTATATCCGGTAAGCATAATGATTTGGAAAATATCGGACTGACGGCGCGACATCATACCTTTTTTGAGATGTTGGGAAATTTTTCGTTCGGCGATTATTTTAAAGCGGAGGCAATCCAGTTCGGCTGGGAGTTCGTGACCAAAGTTTTAGGGTTAGACCGAGATCGGCTTTGGATTACAATTTACGAAAAGGACGATGAGGCGGCAAAGCTTTGGGCTGACCTTACCAATGTCCACAAAGATCGGATATTACGATTGGGAGAAAAGGATAATTTCTGGGCAATGGGAGAAACTGGACCGTGCGGACCATGTTCCGAGATCCATTATTACATAGGTAAAAATCCGGGTGGTCAAAGTGAAGCTGAATTTAAGCGCGAAGATGGAAGTTATCTAGAGATTTGGAATCTTGTATTTATGCAGTTTGATCGCGCGGTAGGCGGCAAATTGACGCCGCTTCCAAAACCGGCGATCGATACAGGTGCTGGCTTGGAGCGGGTTGCAAGTGTAGTTCAGCAGGTTCAATCAAATTACGATACTGACCTTGTACGTGATGTTATTTCAGAAATGGAAAGGATCTCCGGCAAGACTTACGATGGTCGTTCGTATGAGGTAAGAGATCTGCGTACGGATCGGGCTTATGCAACTGATGTGGCTATGCGCGTGATTGCTGATCACTCGCGGGCTGCATCATTTATGATTGCAGATGGTGTTAACCCTGGCAGTGATGGTCGCGGATACGTCTTAAGACGGCTTATCCGACGTGCAGTCCGGCATGCTAAGGTATTAGAGTTTGGCGATCCGTTTTTTGCCAAAGCTTGCGGCAAGGTCATATCGATTTTAGGTGCGCAGTATCCGGAGCTAGTCGAGCGCAAAGATATAATAATGAAGCTCGTAGATAGCGAGGAGCGTAAGTTTTATGAGACCTTGGATTCTGGGCTTGAGTTGCTGCATCAAGTCAGGGAGAAACTTTCAACTAATCAGAAGTTTCCCGGAGAGAAAGCATTCTTGCTGCATGATACCTACGGCTTCCCTCTCGATCTCACCGAGGATGTGCTAAAAAGTTATAAGGTTTCAGTTGACATATCCGGTTTTGAGCGCGCTATGGAAGAGCAGCGTTCACGATCAAGAGAAGATCGCTCATCGAAAGGACTTACTTTTGTTACCACAAAGATTGATTCGGCTAAGACCAAATTTCTCGGATATGAGACCACTCGCGTCCAGTCTAACTTAACTCAGGTGATTAGCGACGGCGGGAAGGACTCGTTTAAAGCAGGCGAGGAGGTTTCCTTATTGTTCTCTGCGACTCCGTTTTATGCCGAGTCCGGCGGTCAAGTTGGAGATAGCGGAGAGATTCTTTTAAAGAATGCACGTGTTAAAGTTTTCGACACTCAGAAATTACAGAATGAGTATTTCGTGCATCGTTGCGAAGTCGTGGACGGCGAGGTCTCGGTAAAACAGAAGGGCGATTCCGCTGAACTGATCGTCGATGCTGCACGCCGGGAGAAAATTAAGGCTAATCACTCGGCTACGCATGTCGTTCATGCTGCCTTGAGAAAATTCCTCGGCGGCCATGTAAAGCAAGCCGGATCTAGGGTGGATGAGCGCACGCTGCGCTTTGACTATTCCCACTTTGAGCCTTTATCTGAGCAGCAGTTAATCGAGATCCAGGAGTTTGCTAATTCAGAATTACGCTCAAATTATGAAGTTACTACAAAAGTGTTGCCAATCGAGGAAGCAAAAATGACTGGCGCTGTGGCTCTATTTGGAGAGAAATACGGAGAGCACGTCCGGGTCGTTGAGATCGGTCCAAACTCAATTGAGTTTTGCGGCGGTACTCACGTCTCACGGAGCGGTGATATCGGGTTAGTTTTAATTGGCTCGGAAACTGGAGTCTCCGCTGGCGTAAGGCGGATCGAGTGTTTCTCTGGTGTTGGCGCTCATAATCAGCTTTTAAAACAACGGGCAGATAGGGCCAAGTTAATTGAACTACTTAAAGGTGACGAGTCTTCTTTGATCGAGAACTTGGAGCGCTTAATTGCAAGAAACAAATCGCTTGAGCGCGAACTTGAATCGTCTCGTTCTAAACTTGCCTCCTCTTCAACCGAAGATTTATTGAGGCAACTTCGTACTTCATCGAACGGAATCAAGATTATCGCCGAGCGGGTTGATGGTGCCGATGCTAAAATCTTACGAGAAATGGTAGACCAGCTTCGAGCCAAGCTTGGCTCGGGCGTGGTGGCTTTAGGTTCTCAAACTAACGGTTCAACCATTATGGTTGCCGGAGTTACTGATGATCTTACCGCTAAAATTAATGCTGGAACGTTGGTGCGAGAGGCAGCCAAGATTAACGGCGGAAAAGGCGGTGGAAAGGCGGATTTTGCTCAAGCTGGAGGTGGAGATCCTTCGAAGCTTGGTGCGGCATTAAGTAGAATAGTAGAGTTGGTTTAAGAGTACGGTACAAAATGAACTCCTGCTGCGATAAGCGATATATGACCTGCGACTTCGTCAGACTTCACGAAAGAATCCTCGATGTAGCCCTGCTACGCCTGCGGTTCGTTCGCTCGTCTTCCTCGTCTCGGCTCATATCTCGCATATCTCGCTACGGTTTTAATTTTGTTACGTACTCTAAGCAACGGTTTTATTTATATCCTTAGATTAAAAGGAGCTGATGAAAAACGGTTTTCCAAAAGGGGCAGAGAAAGAAGACATAGTCCAAGTTCCCGACTCAAATGTTTTGCAGATCTTGGTCGGAGATAGCGGCAAAAACCTAAAGGAGATCGAGCGAGGAATCGATGTAAAAGTTTCGCAAGTTCCTGAAGGCTTGA
Source organism: uncultured Bdellovibrionales bacterium (assembly GCA_964549925.1). Lineage (GTDB taxonomy): Bacteria > Bdellovibrionota_C > UBA2361 > UBA2361 > J135 > CAZJXY01. The sequence continues at coordinate 7,460 of CAZJXY010000158.1, forward strand.
GAGTCTCTGGATTAGATAGCGAAGTAGAGCTTGTGACCGATCTCTTAGTGCAGCTGAGAGAGTTAGTGATTTCAGGAGAAGAGATCTTCCCCGGAGATATCGG
>CAZJXY010000159.1:0-7558 GCA_964549925.1 uncultured Bdellovibrionales bacterium
TTTATTCTCTACCCCTTGTAGAACTTCGGGCGCCATATAGTTCATCGTCCCGACTCCGGCTTGGAGTTCCTGGATATTGAATTTTTCATGTGGCAATACCGCTACACCAAAATCAGCGATTCGAATCTCATTTTCATTCATCACCAGGATATTGTCGGGCTTGATGTCTCGGTGAATCATCCCGGCTCGGTGGATAAACTGCAGTGCTTCGGCTGCCTGTTTTAGAAACCTTTCGGCCAATGGCGCTGGAAGTTTTCCACCAAAGGATTGCGTAAATTTCCTAAGATCTCCCTCTGGCGCATATTCCATTGAGAGGTAGCAGAGACTCTCAATCGAGTGAAAGTCATCGATTCTGATCACATACTTATGCCTAGCCGAAACCATGGCTAGGGCTTCTTTTCGCAGTTTATCGTTTAGGTTTTCCCCATCGGAAGTTTTCTTTTGTGGTGCGATTAAGACTTTGAGCGCAACCTGAGAGGAAGGAACAAAAGTATGGCGAGCGTGATAGACTACGCTATGGGAACCGCGACCGACGATTCCGATTAATTCATATCTTCCGTCGAAGATTTTTTTGGTTTTAGTCGCTTGGGCCATCTATTAAACAAACCTGTAATTTTAGATCTCTTCCAAATCGAACCCAGTCTCCGTGCTGCAGCTGAACCGGACCCTCAACTGAGAATTCCTTCTGACTGTCTGCGCGGCATACGTAAGTTCCGTGCTCGGAGAACACGTCCTGGATAAATACTTCGTGACGATCATTTGAATGAATCGCGGCATGTGGCAGCGAAAGTCCGGAGTTCTCGATTAGAATGACTCGTTGACTGTTAATTTGCCGTGGCGAGAGCAGGCATCGACCGGCTCGCAATTCAAAAGCCTTACCACGCGAGTCGAGAGAATACGAAACCAACCAACCGATTAATCGACTCTCGGCGTGTGGTAAGGTTTGTGTGCCTTTTTTTTCGTTCCTATCGCTTTCGTCTCGGCGCAACGCATCTGCACTCATAGCTAACCCCGATCAATAATGCTTAAACAGTTTGGGCGGACCAAATGCTTCTCCACAACCGAACTGAAGGGGTTCTTTGCGCGCAATGCGCTACCAAAACCAAACCCTATACTCAAGTCGAAGATTTCAAACATCATACAACCTGTTAAAATCTCGTCGTAAGTTCCCTTACGACGTGCGGTAGGAAGCAATTTCTTGTAGGATTCTCCGGTGCTTAAACCAGAGAAATCGCTACACATTAGTTATGAATTAGTACCACCCTGAAGTGCCATTATATCTAATAGTATTGGCAAATTAGGAAATTTTCGTAGGGTCGATTACCTAGCCGTCAAATTACCCTGCGCTTTCGAGTAGTTGCCATCGGATGGGAATTTCCTTAAGGTGCCGGGGGTGCGTGCACCCGTAGCTCAGTTGGATAGAGCACCTGCCTTCTAAGCAGGGGGTCAGAGGTTCGAATCCTCTCGGGTGCGTTACAGTTTATTCGGTATCGATCGGAAGAATGGGTAAGATTTTGGTCATAGTCGAGTCTCCAACGAAGGCTCGGACGATTACAAAGTTTCTAGGTAAGCAGTACATAATCCGCGCTTCGTATGGCCATGTGAGGGATTTACCGAATAATGCCGGCGAGATCCCAGAAAGCATAAAGAAGGAGAAATGGACTCGACTTGGGGTGAACGTTGAGAAGGACTTTGAAGCGCTCTATATTATCCCTGCAAAGAAGAAAGAGAACATCCAAGAGTTAAAAAAGCAACTGAAAGAAGCAGACGAGCTTTTGCTGGCTACGGACGAAGACCGTGAAGGAGAATCGATAAGTTGGCATTTGCTTGAAGTCTTAAACCCCAAGGTCCCGGTTAAGCGCCTTGTGTTTCATGAAATTACCAAAGAGGCGATAGCGGAAGCAATCTCCAATCCAAGGTCGGTCGATGAAAATTTAGTGAAAGCACAGGAAACTCGACGGATCATCGATCGTCTCTATGGTTACCTGATTAGTCCGATTCTCTGGAAGAAGATGGCCCCGGGGCTGAGCGCCGGGCGGGTGCAGAGCGTTGCGATGAAGCTTCTAGTCGATCGAGAAAGGGAGAGAATCGCATTTCGCTCGGCTAAATATTGGGATTTAAAGGTCGATCTGTCTAAGCTCGGGACTGTTGCAGCAGAGACAGGCTTTGAGGCGATGCTTACCGAAGTTAGAGGTAAGAGAGTCGCGCAGGGTAAGGACTTTGATCCAAGTTCTGGAAAGCTAAAGCCCGATGGTGATGTGGTATTGCTAGATGCCAAATCGGCTGAAGATCTTCGGGCTCGCGTTGAAAAGTCCACACCTGAAGTAATCGAGGTTGAAGAGAAGCCCTACACCACTAGACCGTATGCGCCATTTACTACTAGCACTCTGCAACAAGAGGCCAGCAGAAAACTTCGTTTCCCGGTGAAGCGTACGATGCAGATTGCTCAGACACTTTACGAAAACGGATTTATTACTTACATGCGTACCGATTCAACTACGCTCTCGGACGAGGGGCTAAACGGTGCAAGGCGCATGGTGGAAAGTCAGTTTGGGAAGGAGTTTCTCTACCCAGAACCGCGGCTTTATAAGACCAAAGTTAAAAACGCCCAAGAAGCGCACGAAGCTATTCGACCGGCTGGGGCCGATTTCGCGCTCCCGTCTGAAGTTCAGGCAAAATTAGGACCGGAAGCCGCAAGGTTGTATGAATTAATTTGGCAGCGAACTTTAGCCTGTCAGATGAAGGACTCCTTTGGCACCAGAATCGTCGTATCGATTCAAATAGCTGAAGCTACGTTTCGTGCGACTGGAAAGACCGTAGAGTTTGCCGGATACCTGCGTGCATATGTAGAAGATTCGGATGAGCCAGACGCAGAGATTCCAACTGAAGAAAAGGTTCTGCCTAAGTTAAGTAAGGGGGAGAAACTAAATCTGGTGGGAGTGGGGGCATTAGAACACGAGACTCAGCCTCCGCCTCGATATACAGAAGGAAGTTTGATTAAGGAACTTGAGCGTCGGGGTATCGGGCGGCCGAGTACCTGGGCGACGATTGTAGATATTGTACTCTCTCGAACTTACGCTTTTAAAAAAGGCACGGCACTCGTTCCAACTTTTGTTGCTGCTGGTGTTACTCAGCTGATGGAGAGGTACTTCGCCAGTCTTTTAGACTTTGAATTCACGGCGCGACTTGAAGACGACTTGGATGCAATTAGCCGAGGGGAGGCAGAAAGCCTAAAGTATCTTCGATCGTTCTATAGCGGCAATGGCCACCCGGGGCTCAAAAATTTGGTTGACCATGGAGTCGATAAAATTAACCCGAGAGAAGTTTGTGGCATAGCCCTCGGGGCTGACCCCCAAGGAACCAATATAGAGGTCAGAATTGGTAGATTTGGGCCGTTTTTATCAGATGGAACCAATCGGGCCAGTTTGCCGGATGGAATTGCACCGGATGAACTTACCATACCCAAAGCTATGGAGCTGCTTGCTAATGCAGCAAAAGGCCCGACCAGCTTAGGCAATGACCCGGTTAGTGGTAAGCCGATCTACTTGAAGAATGGGAGATTCGGACCATACCTTCAGCTGGGTGATCAGGTAGAAGGTGAGGATCGCCCAAAGATGGCATCACTTCTTCCTGGAATGAAGCCTGAGGCAGTGACACTGGAATTAGCTGTTGAAATTTTGAAGCTGCCAAAGGTATTGGGAGTTAACCCGGAGAACGGTGCGGAAGTCATAGCAGCGAGCGGAAGATTCGGGCCCTATATCAAATCTGGGACAGATACGCGCTCGTTGCCGGTGGAGCTCTCGCCCATTGCGGTTACCTTGGAGCAAGCTTTAGAACTGCTCAAGCAACCGAAAACTCGCGGCCGAGGTTCAAAGCCTGCTACTATGCGCGAGCTTGGAAAGCATCCCATCTCTGAAAAACAACTAAGTATCAAGTCTGGACGATACGGTCCTTATGTCACCGATGGTGAAGTCAACGCTTCGCTTCCGAGAGGCACCGACCCTGAGCAGCTAACCATGGAGTTAGCGGTTGATTTGCTTGCGGCTCGTGCGGCTAAGATTGCTGAAGGTGGTCCAACTAAGCGATCGCGAGGAAAGGGTGGTAAGTCAGCTAAAAAATCAGGCTCAAAAAAGAGTGCTGATCAAAGCGACTCTGAAAAACCGGAGCAGAAAAAAGGAAGTGCAAAGGGTAAGAAAAAAGGGAGTTCGAAGAGTAAATCGGTTAAAATCCCGAAAAATGAGGAGCAGACGAGTACTTAAGAGTACTATTCCTGACCTAGGCTGAATATGATAATCAAGGCGTTAAAAGATGATTAATCAATACGTCGGAATATTAATGCTTGCATTTGTGGTCGCAGGATTTCTTGTGACGATGCTTGCACTGGCTTACATCCTCGGTCCGAAAAATAGGTCTGTGACCAAACAGATCCCATTTGAATGCGGTTCAGTTTCAGTTGGAGATGTGAAGCAGCGCTTTAATGTGCGATTTTATCTGATCGCCATGCTGTTTATCCTTTTCGATATCGAAGTAATTTTCATGTACCCCTGGGCCGTCGTGCTTGAGAATATTGGATGGTATGGTTTTGTTGAGATGCTTTCCTTTATGTTGGTCTTGTTGGTTGGGCTAATTTACGTTTGGCGTAAAGGCATCTTGGAGTGGTAAGACCCCTCTCTCGTACCCTTCAAGGAGTGCGTCGGACAATTTTTCTAATCACCGTTATTGTTCCAATCGTAGGTGCATTGCTTGCACTGCTCCCTACGTTTCATTATCTGTTGGAAGTAAATAGAGCCTTCACATTATATCGCTTGGGGTTCGGAGCGATTGGGTTTTTTTGGATGCTCTTGCTGCGTAAGCATATTAGGAATTCACTATTCTTGCTCTCTGAAGCAGCGCTCCTGTTGCTTTATCTTCCATGCCTGCTCACTCTGTCTGACTTTTATGTACGACCTCAGGCAGCCATACCTCCAAATGGTGCACAGAACGTCAAGTTGCTTTACGTGAACGTGTATTCTCGAAACGATCGCTATGATGACTTTTTAGCAATAGTAAAGGCGGAAAGTCCTGATCTCGTTGCCCTGCTTGAGTACACACACACCTGGGATCAAGCGCTCAATTTGTCGAGCCTATACCCATACAAAATCTCGTTGCCCGAGTATCATGATTTTGGGTTAGCACTTTTCTCCCGCTATCCTTTGAAGGCAAAGGAAAACGCAGATGTTGGCGAAGATTTACCGCACGTAATCTGGACAGAGGTAGAGCGTAGTAGCGGGGTTAAATTTGACCTGACATTGCTTCATGCCTTCCCGCCAGTGGACACAGAGCGCTTTCTTGGGCGACGACGGCTGCTAAAACGCGTCTCTACCAGACTGAGGCATGAGGTCGGGAACCAACTTTTAGTCGGCGATCTTAATTCCACTCCATTTTCCTTTACTTACCAGTTTTTTACTGCGGATCAGCAATTCTTAAATGCGATGAGTGGTTTCGGACTTTTTGCAACATGGCACGCAGGATTGATCAGGTTAACACTCGACCATATTCTCTATCGAGGGAATTTTGCCCCATCCTCTTTTAGGCGGCTTCCGGAGTTTGGATCGGACCATTTTCCGTTGCTGGTAGAATTTTCTGTTTGGTGATATAGGCTCTCTCCATATGGAAACATTGCTCTACTTTTTTGATTTCTTTGTGCACCTGGATAAACATTTAGACAGCTTGCTGCAGCAATACGGAGCGTGGTCGTATTTAGTATTATTTACGATAATATTTTGTGAGACTGGTTTGGTTGTCACTCCGATTCTTCCTGGAGATTCCCTTCTTTTTGCGGCCGGCGCGCTATCTGGACGAGGTTCGCTTAATGTACACCTGCTGGTTTTGTTATTATGTGTGGCTGCAGTAATCGGCGACTTCGTAAATTATTCGATCGGCAAATGGATGGGTCCTAAGGTCTTTGAAAAGAAGGATTCAAAAATTTTTAAAGTTGAGTATCTGAAAAAAACGGAGCGCTTCTATGAGAGATATGGTGCCAAAACCATAGTGATTGCTAGGTTCGTGCCGATAGTTCGAACCTTTGCTCCCTTTTTGGCAGGAGTCGGGCAGATGAGTTATCTGAAATTCGTAAGCTACAATATAGTAGGCGGGATACTATGGGTTTCGTCACTCACTTACGCCGGCTATCTGTTTGGAGAGATTCCGCTAGTTAAGAATAATTTCAGCCTGGTAATTCTCGGAATTATTATTGTCTCGATCTTGCCAGCAGTAATCGAGGTGTTTAGAGAGTGGAGGGCCTCTTCGAAGAGCGCCTCAGTTGGCTCTAACGCTTCTTAGGCTCAGATACTCTTGGGAAATAATCCTCGGTCCAGGCGCGCGTGGTGCCCGTTTGCCCTTGATAATTCCCGCGACCCTCTTCACCGTAGGCGATTTCGGGTGCTGACTCCATCGCCATAAATACCAATTGAGCGACGCGCATTCCGGTAGCGAGCCTGCGCGGATAAGGTCCCAGATTTTGGAGTTCCAGAGTGATTTGACCCTTAAAGTTGCAATCTACCCAGCCGCTTAAGCTATGATTGAGCCAGAGTCGGCCCAGAGAGCTTTTTAGCTTCAAATCGCATACGACATCGCGGGGCAACTTTACGAACTCTCTAGTTGTGGCAAGGATTACTTCGCCCGGGAAAAGCACAATCTCAGGAGCGTGAAACTCCTCCGGTTCGCGCGTAGGGCAGATCCAGTGATCACCTAAAGTTACGTCGTAACTTGCAGGATTAATCTGCTCAGGGTCAAAAGGCGCTATTCCCCCAGCCTCGGCAAATTTTCGAATCCAGTGATCTGGTTTGATCATTCCGGTTACCAATTAAACTAGAAGCCCTCGCATAAATCGTTTATGCTTCGCCCGGCTGCAATTAGCCGCTAACTTCAGCTAGGCTTCAGGAACGTGCTCAATGTAGCCCTGCTACGTTTGCGCGCGTTCCTGAAGCCTAGCCTCGCCATCGGAAATTTCGCTCGGGCTCGCGTGACACCGATTTATGCGATGGCTTCTAGTGTCTTATAGAGTGTTTTGTTATTTAATTCAAATCTATGAGTGACTTTAAGTCTCTATTTCCTTCCGTATTGTTGGTCGAAGACGATAGCGCGCATGCGCTGCTGATTAAGCGTGCGTTAAGAGGCTTTAGCACTGATGTGCACGTCGTCGGCTCCGTCTCTGAGGCTTTGGCGAAACTTGATTCGTTCACTCCGGAGTTAATAATTTCGGATCTTAATCTTCCTGACTCTAAGGGCTTGACTCACGTAGAAAAGTTAAAATTAAAGTGCTCTGAAGCCCCAATAATCGTCCTGACATCTTCTAACTCGATCAACGATGCGGTCACTGCGATGCAGCTAGGCGCGAGGGACTTTCTAGTCAAGAATTTCGACAATACATTTCAGGAAATTCTTGGGCTTTCGCTCTCGCGGCTCTGCTCCACTATGTTAATTGAGGCAGAACGTCGTAGGTTAGAACGTGAGACTGCGGCACTACGGAGAGCGATCGAGAGCAGCCATGATGGTATGGCAGTGGTTAGCCGCGAAG
>CAZJXY010000160.1:0-7555 GCA_964549925.1 uncultured Bdellovibrionales bacterium
CAGATTTGGCACAAAGATAGTGACCTTAAATCTCCTGATGTGGTGGTAATCCCGGGAGGATTCTCTTTCGGCGATTATCTTAGAACCGGTGCTATGGCAAAGGTCTCTCCCGTAATGCGAGCGGTGCGAGAATTCGCGGCGAAAGGCGGCCCAGTGATCGGCATCTGTAACGGCTTTCAAATTTTGTGTGAAAGCGAGTTACTCCCGGGCGCCTTACTCCAGAACGTCTCAATGAAGTTTCTCTCTAGGTTTGTGAATTTGAAAGTCGAGACAAACACTACCCCATTTACACGCCTTGCAAAGAAGGGCCAAATTATCACTTGTCCTATCGCGCACTTTGAGGGGAACTATTTTTTGGATGCAGAATCCCTTAAGCAAATTGAAGATCAAGATCGTGTTGTGTTTCGGTACTCAAGCGAGGACGGTAGAGTGGATTTTGAAAATCGTGAGTGGAATCCTAACGGTTCGATGCATGCAATCGCTGGGGTGACCAACGAAAAGAGGAATGTTGTCGGGCTTATGCCCCATCCGGAGCGATCGCTTGAGACCTTAGTCGGAGGAAAGGGGCGAGATTCCGGCCGTGTGATTTTTGAGTCTTCTGTGGCGCGCTAGGCTTGCGTAGCGCTAATAGATTTGGCATCTTAAATCCATGGAAACTGATATAGCTCACGAAATAGTACCGGATATGGTTGCCCAACAATCTCCTACTTACACAACAGCTGATTTAGCAGGCTTTGACTTTGAGGAGGTACTCCCAAGAATGGGGGATGCCGGAGACTTTATCTCGCTTGGGGACGAGCCTGGAGCCATAGTCAGGCAAATTCGAATGGACCATCTGCGCACCATCTTTATTCCAAATGGATCGATTGAGCCATCCAACAGTCCTGCTGAGTCTTAGGGTTCGGCTGATTTTTGACCGGAACCAGCTTCGTATAATTTAGTCGCACTCTCAGCTCTGCTAAGAGCCATAGCCAGCACAGACTTAGTCCAGTTTAGGGGCGAATTTGAGTTCGGTCTCCACCTAGCTTCATGGGAGTCAAAGAAATATGCTTCCGGCGCAGTCCCTGCGGGGATATGGATTAGACGATCTTCACCTTCAATCTTAAACACCTCGTCCTTCGTGGTTATCTGAGCAAGAGCGCGCTTTAGGTGGGCCTGACCGTAAAGGTAAGCCTCTTTGTCCATGCCACCAGAATCTTCGAATCTTCGAAAGTAATACCCAGCCAAAATTGGATCAAAGATGCACCATTCTGCCTCTTTGTATCCTGGAGCATCAGCTTTTCCTTTTAGCTCCGAGCCGTATTTGATATAGTCTTGGCCCACGTACTCATCACCCCGGTAACGACAAAATCCAATCTCTCCCATCAGAGTGTAGACTGAACGAAGAATGTTGGCTTCTTGGGTAGGGGTCAGCTCGGTCTCAAATGGATATAGCAGCAAGGCCAGTGCTGCATCTTTTTCCGCAACATAGGTGGAGTCGCTCTCTGTGGCGAACGCCCCTCGTTGCTCGGGGATTCTGCGGTCGAGGGAGAAACTAATGTTAGAAAGGAGTTCATTAAATATCTCTTTGAATCGCGGCACGTCTGGTGCGCCGTTAGTATTTGGGGAAACGGCTAAGGAATCCCAGCCATTCTCTTTAAAATAAGTCCGCATTTCATTAAGGGCAGCCTTAATCATGCCTAAACTAGAGTCACGCTGCGGAGCTAATTTCTCCTCCCAAGGACCGAGATCGTGCTGTTCCCAAGCTTTGATATGGTGCAGAAACCTAGTTGCTACCACAAAGACAGACTCAGTATGATTCCAGGCATTCGTTTTTTCGCCGATGTCCTTATCTAGGAGTTTTAGATCAAGCCTTCCCTGATTGGCAAAGCGGAAGGTAGCCCAAAGCCACTCACCAATTGCATCAAGCTGCGCGTGCCCCCAATGCTCTCCGTTGGAGAGTAACTTCCCATTTGAATCGTGAAGATAAGTAGTCAATTTGCCGGCATGATCAACTGGCGAGCGAATCATCGGTAGCCAGTCTCCACGCCGATATTTCTCAAAAGGGTTTTCGTGAAAATGGAAAGATAACATGCGCTCGCGCTGCTCATTATTTCCGTAATAATGCGCCAGCGAAGTTATAACCTTGATTGCCTCTTCATTGTGGCCCGAGCGCAGTAAAGCGAATGCCACATAAACTGAGTCTCTGGTCCAGACGTGCGTAAAATACGATGTGGCCGGATTTGCAGACGCTGGGACAGCACCACTTTCGTATCCTTTGATGCTAAGATCGATGCGAGAATCAGAGCGGACACTAGCAATTTCGTCTAAAGTTAGAGGATCGTTTTTTATTAATAACGCCTCTAAAAAATGCGAGGAACTCAAAGCTAGATTTGGCTTTAGCTCTCCCAGTGCCGGGATGTCAGGAATTTTTGAAATCTCTTCTCCCTGATATCTTTGGCCGCCGCGTAGTAAAGTAAAATCGGAGGGTAACCCTCCGCTAGGAAAACCTGGGTTTGCTAGGTTAGCACTCCACATACAGTCTTAACTTAACGTTAACACTGTAATAATTTTTAGCGAAGATGGGATTTTTAGCTTAAACTAAGCAGCTTGATCGTTAAGGTACTCGGAAAGCCCAGGGATCTTTACTTGTTGATAGGCTTCGTTCTGAGGTACTCCTGATTCTATCAGTGCATTTAGTTTAGCTATCTCCGGTTTTATCGCTTCATCGTACCGCATTAGCGCATCGGCGTTGCGATCGAGCCATTCCTGATACGACCCGGAGGACCCGCTTCTTTCAACAATTCCAATCCTCTCATAACTTAGGTTGAACGGGTCTGGACGATTGGTCGGAGCAGGAACTTGTAACGATTCGCCTTTGACTAGATCTGTTTCTTGCATCTTAAAAATCCCGAATGGATAGGTACTAAAGATGGACGGCTAAGGAGCAGCCCACATGGTGGGTAAGTACTTAAGAATCTACAACATATTTAGCTGTTATTCAATTGAAGAAATCGCTTCGAACAAATGCTGGATATTTGTTGAAAAATTTGAACATTTCAGTGATTTGGTCAAAAAATTCTGAACAGTTCGCCGAGCTAGCTTCACCCCTAGCTCAATCATCCCTATCAAGTGACGTCATAATTAGAGTAATCGGTAACTTTAAGTAAACGCGAGTAAGTGCATGTTAGATTTTAGACGTCGTGTTGACCCGCAACTATCAGTCCAGAAGTATTCCGAATTTGTTAATCCAAAGTGGGTAAAACTTTTAGGTCTACTTCAGATGAATACCCACTATGTTCACTGTGAGGGGGTGGAACTCAAAGGTCTGGACGGGAACACGTATTTAGATTTTCTCTCGGGGTATGGTGTCTATAACGTCGGGCACTCTCACCCTTACATCAAGCAAAAACTTATCGAGGAGATTGAAGGTTTTGGAGCTAACATGCTGCAGACCCATATTCCCGATATAGCCGGGGAGCTTGCAGAGCGCTTATGCCAATTAGCAGGCGGAGATTTAAAGAGAGTATTTTTTACAAGCACGGGAAGTGAAGGGGTTGAAACGGCGATTAAATTCTCCCGCGCGTATACACGCCGGGACGGGGTCTTATACGGTCAGGGTGGTTTTCACGGACTGACTTGCGGTGCACTCTCGCTGATGAGCAACAGTTGGTGGCGTGACCGGTTCGGTTCGATGCTGGAGCACACGCGAGGTGTTCCTTTTAACGATCTTAAAACGCTGGAAGAGGCGCTAAAGACAAAGAAGTTTGCTGCCTACATAGTTGAGCCGATTCAGGGGGAGTCTGGAATTATTACACCACTGGATGGCTATTTGAAACGAGCCGAGGAATTGTGTCGCAGGTACGGAACGCTTTTTGTTTTAGATGAGGTTCAAACCGGCTTTTATCGTACGGGAAAATTTATCGCGGCGCATCATTATGATGTCTCACCCGACATGGTGATTTTGGCTAAGGCTATGAGCGGGTCATATGTCCCGGTCGGTGCCGTGCTAATGCGAAAAGAGATTTCGGATAGTGTTTATCGATCCGTAGAGAAATCTTTCGTTCACGCATCAACTTTTGGTGAGAATGGCTTGGCAATGCGAGCAGCTATGGCCACATTGGATGTTTTGATCGAAGAAAACCTCGGAGACCGGGCAATCAAAAGTGGCGAACGTCTCAGATCCGGACTGCGTAAAATCGGAGAGAAGTACCAGATGTTTAAAGCCGTTCGCGGAGAAGGTTTATTTAACGGCATCGAATTTCAGGTACCGAAAAGTCTAACACTACGAGCTCTATTCGAGGGGTTCTCTTTGCTTCATTCCGGTCTATTCGGGCAGATGGTTGTTCGTCATCTTTACCATCAGGGAAAGACATTGACGCAGATGTGTGGAAACCAGTTTATGGTGGTTAAAGCGATTCCTCCGCTAATTATCAGCGAATCGCAGATTGACTACTTCGTGAGTTCCGTGGATGCTTTGTTCGATGAGATCGAGAATAAAAGAGTGGGGTTCTGGAAGCAGGGATTTCAAATTGGGAAAGAGGCACTTTCTTAATCTTTCCGTATGTAAGGACGTAAATGGGTAAAGGTGCCTTACATACCCCTAGGCGGCTTTTGCTTGCCATAATCCTCTCTGCTTTGATCGGTTATTTAATCATCTTTTTAATCGTTTCTTGGCAGGCTCGGGGAAAAGTTTTAGGTCGTATGATGGTGCGAGATGACCGTGAAGCTCAGGCTGTCTTTGGTTCTCTCCAGGAATTTATCTACCGAAAGAAAATTCAGGACCTGCGACTGGCTAAGTCAGAGCTCAGGGAGTTAGATCGCACCATAAAGTTGTCTAATTTCGGAAATAGAGTCGAGCGGGTACGGATAGTGGACCCAACTCTTTCTGTGGTTTATGCCTCAGATCAGGAGGACTTAAAGCGCGTAACATTAGACGATCCAGAGATGATATCGGACGCATTGGCCGGAAGAACACTTAGCGCCATGCATTCCGAAGTTGGCGAAGGAGGAGAGAAAGTTGAGTTTTACGCTCCGCTGCGCGGAGCTGAAGGGGGGATAATCGGTGCTGCCGAGGTATACTTTGATCTCGAACAGGTGATGCTTGATTTTGCTTCTGCTAGCTGGCGCTTCTTTTGGATCTTATTTGTTTTTTTAGTTCTCTTTTCACTTGCACTATTTGTGTATTCCGAATTTCTTTTAGGCAGAATGGAGCGGGAGCGTATGCATTCCCGCGAGCTTGAGCTCCGATCCCAGAGTCTGCAATCTTTGGCCAGCGCCGGAATCTTAGTTTCAGGATTAGCTCATCAGTTGCGAAATCCAATTGCGGTTCTAAAGGGAGTCGCTCATTCCTTGCGCAAACGCGCGAATGACCAGACCAGCTCGTTTGTTCAGGCACTTGAGGAGGAGACCTCGAGAATCTCAAATTTGGCTGAGTCTTTCTTGACTTTCGCCAAGCCGTTGGGAGCTGAGCAGTTGTCTGGCTCGGCGGATCTTTCTTCAATCTGTGAGAAGTTAAAGGGTGAGCTGCTAAATCGACGTCCAGATATGCAGTTCACTCAGTTAAATGTCGATGGGATTTGGCTCGAAGGTAATCCGGTGATGATCTATGAGGTATTTGCCAATATCGGATTAAATAGTTTGGAGGTGATGAGGAATATGAGCGCCGCTAAGCTCGAGATTGAGGCTAGTGCAAACGGAGATAGAATAATGGTCTTTATCCGTGATAGCGGTCCGGGATGGCCAAGCCAGATCTTAGAGGACGAAGAACTTGCGTTTAAGCCGTTTTATACGACAAAGCCAAACGGCACTGGTTTGGGATTGGCGATGTGTAAGCGCATCATCCAATCCCTAAACGGTGAGATCCATTTAAGAAATTCCAAAATTGGCGGGGCTGAAGTAGAGTTAGTACTCAAAAAGTTTCAGAGCTGAAGTTATGAGATTAATGTTAGTAGATGATGAGCCGAATGTTTTACTGGTATTAAAGGATCTTTTTTCCGATCTTCGATCCGAAATAATAACTGCTAATGATCTTGAGTCGGCCAAGCAGGCGTTATTTGCAGATCAGCCCGAGGTGGTTTTGTGCGATTTGCGGCTTGGGGAGCATTCTGGACTTGAATTGCTGAGGGTAAACCAAAGCACCGAAAGACCGGCTAAATTTATATTTTTGACTGCTCATGGGGATGTTGAGACCGCGGTAAAAGCGTTAAAAAACGGGGCGATTGATTTTTTGATTAAGCCGGCTGAGGAAGAGAGACTGCTTAGCGTAGTAAAGAACGCTTTTCATCTGGCAGAGAGTGAAGAGCGCTTAAGTTATCTGGAGGAAGAGGTCGGAAGATTAAGCGGCGGCACTGAATTTGTGGCGCAAAGTCCGAGTTTGGTAGCGCTTAAATCTCAAGCTGAGAAATTAGCGAAAAATTTAGGCCCTGTATTGATAGTCGGAGAATCCGGCACAGGTAAAGAATTGCTGGCTCGTACAATTCATAAAGCAAGCGGTAGAGCCAGTGGTCCCTTCGTCGCGCTCAATTGTTCGGCCTTAAGCTTAGAGCGGGTGGAGAGTGAGCTTTTTGGACATGAAAAAGGTGCCTTCCCAGGTGCGGATAGCCGGCATCGCGGCAAATTTGAATTAGCAGATGGCGGCACATTATTTTTGGATGAAGTGGGGGATCTGCCAGCCGCTCTGCAAAGCAAGTTGTTGCGAGTACTGGAAGATGGAAAGATCGAGCGGGTCGGTTCCGAGCGCGCCCTAGTTGTTGATGCAAGGATTATAGCCGCCACAAATCGAGACCTTGAACTGGCAGTTGAGCACGGAGAATTTCGCTTAGATTTGCTACATCGCTTAAACACCTTTGTACTTCGAATACCGGCCCTGTGTGAGAGACGCGAAGATATCAAAGCATTGTCCGAACATTTTTTAGGTATCCTTCGAACGCTTCATGCTCGTCCAAAGTTGAGCCTTTCTACTGAGGCGATTAACGCCATGGAGAGCTATCACTGGCCGGGGAATGCGAGAGAGCTAAGGAACGTGATGGAAAGAGCGGCGGTGATGACCGTTGGGGATGAAATCGGAGCGGCGGCCTTAGCCTTAAATATCGATGAGAACGTGAGAACAAGCGCTGCTGGACTCGATGAGAATTTACGAAATAAGGAACGTGAGATAATAGTTGAGGCATTAAAGAGGAATAATTGGATCCAAGCTAGAGCAGCCAGGGATTTAGGATTAAATCGGAGCCATCTTCACTATAAAATCAGGCGGCTTGGTATTGTTATTCCTAAGTCTTGAATCTAGAGGCTTTTTAAGGAAGGCGTAAAATTGGAGCAGATAGATTTAAGCAGCACTCCGCTCAACCTGCTCCTCGCTTTCCTTACGCTGCGCTTCGATTCGCTCAAGCCGCGCTTCGCTTATAGGTTGAAGATCTTCCTCGGGCATGGCGGCAATTTCCCCTAAGTAGCTCTGGAATGCCATCACATCACTCCGGATCGGCAAAGGATCGCCATCTTTACCGCGCTTGGCATGAATCTCGCCCTCTGAAATTAGACGCTTAAGCTCTTCCTCTTTGAGGTTAAGCAACTCGAG
>CAZJXY010000161.1:0-7546 GCA_964549925.1 uncultured Bdellovibrionales bacterium
AATCGTCCAGTCTTAGCCTTAAATCTAGATGTTTTGAAGTGCTAAGTTATCGGCGATTCTGTTGAAAAGTTTCCGGATTTCTCCTGACTTAACCCAATTATGATGGTCCAGTTTGCAGGGTTTCTGCCAGGAACAACGCTACGCCGCTTCATTACCCTCAATCGGCGCAAACGTGATCTCAACTCGTTTATTCAACGCAGCTGCAATGCGATTTAACATTGAAAGAGAATGGCCATCATAATCTGCATCTTCAAGGCGGCAAATTACCGAGGCCGTTGTACCAACCCGCTTTGCAAGGGCGCGTTGAGATAGGCCCGCTTTCTCTCTAAGAGTGCGAATCTTTCTTGCGATAGCATCATTAACACGAGCCTCAGCGAGTTCTGCTAGACGCTCGGGCTTACCTTCAAAGAATCGCCTATGGATAATTTTTACTGCATCTGAAGTTCGTTTACGCTTAGCCATTTCAAATCTCCTTGTAAGTATGCAGGCTAGGGGCCTGCTCATATTTTTGCTTACGCTCTATCGCAAGGTTAATCTCCTTCGGGGGCACGACCCTTTCTTTAACCATCCCATGCGAAAGTACAGCGATATCATTCCCATAAGAGAAGTAGAGTATCCTAAAATTAACTCCCTGAAGTCCGATCCGAAGCCCATAGATCTTATTCCGTAAGAGATCCGCCTCTGGCCGCCTAAGCTCATGACCGAGCTCCTCCAGACGCCCAATCTTGACCAAACACTTCGCCCGAGCTTTTGGGGGGATTGTGTACAACCAATCCAACACTGGCACTACTCCGACCCTCTCCTGATAAAGCACTACCCTTGTTTTTGGCACAGTTACTCTTCCTCATAGTTAAATGTTCGCAAAATTGCGAACATATGTCAATGCGCTAATTTTACTAGTTATAGTGGGCAAATTGGATGCATCCTTGTTGACGTTCATAACTAAAGCCGAATGTAAGCTCCCATAGTTAAATCTCGCCAGTTTATATGAGAATGAATCCTTCATCTATCTACTCGTAGAATTGCGGCAAAGGTTGCTTGATATTTTTCTTTGCACAGTAGATAGAACCCCTCCTACCTCCAAATCCTTACCCCCCATCCTATCCTCAGGTGAGATGAAGGCTCCTTGGCGCCCATAGCATGAAATGCTAACGGGGGACGAGTATTTAACCCAAAACCAAGGAGCGAAAAATGATACCAGGAATTAGCGTAGGAATCGACTATCATAAGGATTGGCTTCAGGTCTGTGTTGTTAGAGAGAGTGGTGAGGTTGTTCTTAATAGACGGGTAAAGAACGAGATCAGTGAAGTAGTAAAACTGATTGGCAGCCGAGCTAAGGACGTCACGGTTGCTGCGGAAGCTTGTAATGGCAGTTCGGTATTCCTAGATCGTTTGCATCAAGAGACTGGATGGCGAGTGAAGCTCTGTCATCCAGGCTATGCGCAGCGGATGCGCAACAATCCAGACAAGACTGATAAAAGTGATGGGGAGTTGATAGCTGACCTTACGCGTATTGGATATCTACCCGAAGTCTGGCTGGCACCGGAAGAGCTTCGAGATTTGCGCACGCTAGTCCGTTATCGAGCGACACAGATGAACGAAGCTCGAGCCATGAAGCTTAGAGTTAGAGCGCTGCTGAGGAACAATAGAATCTTGGTTCCTGAAGGTATAGGACTTTGGACAGTTTCTGGACGAGCGTGGCTTAAAACAAATATTGGTCTGCCTAATCATAGTGCGTGGGTGATGGAGCGATATCGAATTGAACTAGAGAGGCTTCTGTCTGAAATTAAATGCGCGACTCAACGTATTTCAAGCTATGTTAAGACTGATACATTCTGTCAAAAACTTATTCAGCATAGAGGGATAGGGATTATCACGGCAGCAGTAATGCGAGCTGAGATCGGAACATTCTCGCGTTTTAAAAATGGCAAGCAGCTAGCACGCTTTTGTGGACTTTCGCCATGCAATCGATCCAGTGGCGATAAAGTGAGTGACAGTGGATTAATTCGTGCCGGCAATAACGTCCTTAAAAATTGTATATTACAAGGAGTATGGACTCTTATTCGCTATGACTCTACGTGGAAAGAGTTTGCTAAAAAACTTATTGAGCGAGGAAAGCCCAAGGGCGTAGTGGCGGCAGCAGTAGCTAATCGTTGGATACGAAAACTATTCTACGCAGTAAAAGATATTTAGAAATTTTGGCAGTCCAGGACTTGGTGAGCTCGAGAGGTGGCATGGGCTAAACGCCCGTTCTCAGGTGGGGCAGCCAAGTTCATTTTATTAACAGACCCGAATCTCACCTGAGGAAATTGAAGGGAGTTTTTAGAGGATTAGCCTCCTCGATTTGCAGTCTGCTCATAAATAAAACTATGAGCCTGATTCAAGACTTTCCCTAAGACCAGGAGATCATCTCTATCGAAGGAATCTGAAAATCCCCACTTTTCTTTGCCGCTGTTATCTTTAGTGCGGTGAAGCTTTGTGACTGTAACAGAGAATCTTTCTCCGTTATCAGTTTGATTTTTCCAGATGGCTGCCTTTACGCGGCCTATGGGGTACTGCCGGCAGGAATTTTTTAATTTTCAATTTTAGCTCAGGACAACTAAGCCATCTTAAGGTCATCGTTCTATCTGCCCACGAGCACTGTTACAGCTGCGCTGTTGGAGCCCGCCTGTGTTGTACGTTCGCATTGTTTTATATCGACCTGACTGTCACCGGGTAATGGGTTAAAATCGTAATCTAACCCACAACTAACCATTCTCCTAATCATGACAACCTCACCAAAGTTTCCAACTCTAATATCTTTATAATTAGGCACAAAATAAGGGCCAAAATTAATATCGCCGGTTTGAGTACTTAAACTCTGAAAGAAGTCTTGACGAGGTGGGAATAGATATCCCAGCATAAGCAAGTCATTGTTAGGCCCGAACACAATCTCTGAAACGGTATCAGCATAACAGTAATCTCCAGGTGTGCACGCCATGCCATAAGTGTCTGTTCCGTTGTAAGATCCATTATCTTGACTGAGTTTCGTCACATAGATGTCACCCTCACCAGGGGTATTGCTCGCGAGAGTTTTTAAATCCGCTGCAGATCCAGGGTCAAAATCAATTGAACCGTAGTAAATACCAGAAACATGTACGTAATTGGAGGAAACCGCTATCGCCGACGAATAGTCCGAACTGGCTATAGGACCGTCAGTGTTCCAATGCCATTGATAGCCTCCCTGGGAGGAGAATTTTACCAAAAACGAATCCGCTAGGGCACCGTACTGAGTCGGTAGAGCTGTGCTTTGAGCGACCCCACTTCCCGGATCAAAATCCATCGTACCACCGTATGCTCCGGCTAGATATACAGAGCCGTCTGGTCCAATAAAAAGATCCTTAGGCACATCATCAACGGGATTATTATTGATTGGTTGGGATCCCATACGATATGCGGCCACAACAGTACCATCCGAGGGTCGAAATCGAGCAAACAGTAAGTCATTATCTCCTTGTGGACTCAGCGCAGAGCGATAAATTCGGTTATCTATAGTCACGTCCGCATTTACTTGAGCGAGAGCCACTAACTCATTGGCCGTTCGATTATATTCAAGTCCGATAAGTGAAGGATTTCCTGCGTATCCCCCCTCGACGATTTGAGTCCAGAGAAGGTCACCTGTGCCAGAAAGTGAAGCAATCCACAAACTCTTTCCCGCGCCACTGCAAAGTTGAGCGGGGTGTCCAAAAAAACTCACATACCCGCCACATTTGCCAGATACAATTGTGTTCCCTCGGCGATCGGTGGTGACAGCTGATACTTCGAGCATACTACTTGTAGAGGGAGCCGACGCGGTTAAATGGGCCAATTTGGTCCATAGGTAACCACCGTCAGGTTTGAATTTTGAAACATATACAGACTTGTCAGCCGGACCAACCGTACTTAAAATATTTTCACCGCTAGGAGATGGGTCAAAATCCGCTAAAGCGCGTAGACCGACATTCCATCGAAAAAACTCCCCCGCAACAGTTAACCCACAGTTGTCAGCAACATTTAGAGCGGATGCAGTTACTCCTGTCTGAATTGGACTAATTGATATATCAGCAACAAAGAAAGTTCTGTTGTAATGAAGGCCATTGCTGCCTGAACTGCTAGTATTTAACTCCAGAGCGGGGCACATACCTGATGTCTGAACCTTCTGGATTCCAAATGAAGTCGACGCGGTAGTGATACAAAAAGCAATCAAAAATAGGGAACGAATTAATCTCATTCTGAACATGCCTATTTCTCCAAAAAATAAATTCATTGCAGAGCTATCCAAAAGCATCCAATTGACTCTGCTAACCAGTATGCATACACTAAGACATAATCACCGCTCATTGATGGGAAAATATGATTTATTCCTCAATCGATTTCCAACTTTCCGCGATGAGGGGTATTCTAAAAGTGTTTATCGGTTGTAGTCTAGACTAACTTGAATCTCTCTATAACAGGAAATTATTGTAAGGCCTATCCTCGACACTAGCTTCCCCAGCACTCTACTGTTTAGTGTGTACTTTGAAAGGAAAACCGCATCCTTCCGAAGGAATACCACTCATGGTTTCGCAACCTCGCTGCTATATGATGACCAAGGATGTACTTTTAGCGAGCCAGAGTTCGATAGACCACGTTGGTTTGCCCCATCCTATCCTCAGGTGAGATGAAGGCTCCTTGGTTTTGGGTTAAATACTCGTCCCCCGTTAGCATTTCATGCTATGGGCGCCAAGGAGCCTTCATCTCACCTGAGGAATTTGAAGGGGATTGGCAAATTCATTTACCACTACTATAGTTCTGGAAGGCGTATTCGCCTTTTTCTTCGAACAGCGAGGGTTGATGGCCGGACTTGGTTTAACTGGAACTAAAATTAGCGAAATAACCCCAAAGGGCTAAGATTTGTTACTAAATTTTTTAATCAAGGTATTTAATTTATGAAAAATAAAAATCTAGCGATCTACTCATGGGGACTTTTCTTAGTTCCCGTTCTGGCGACAATTCCATTAGGTGCTTCAGCCCAATCCACGTATAACGATTTTGAACTTGAGTATACTTACTCAAGTCCCTCAGAAGGTGACTTCGAGGACGAAATTGAGATCCATGAGGGGAAGGCTGGGTTGATGTTTACCCTAAGCGAACGTAAAAACGATGGGGTCGGATTTGTTATTGGTGGCCAGTTTCAGGCGGATGTTTGGTCTCCAGATAATGACGATTTAGACGATCTAGATCTCTATAAAGTAAAGATCCCGGTCATGGTGGATTTTGGTCTTGGTGAAAACTTTGGCTTGTCTTTGGGCGTAACACCAGGCATCCACAGTGACTTTGAGGAAGTCGATTCAGATGATTGGAGAGTCGATGGCTCCGCACTGTTAAGTTATTCAACTGATAAATCCTTGGTTTGGATGGCTGGGGCGGCAATTGGCGAAGAATTCGGCGAGGCTAAAGCATTTCCAATTGGCGGTGTACGCTGGACCCCAAACGAGACATGGACACTTGATATATTCTTCCCACGTCCGAGAATCCAATATGCTGTGAGTGACTCCTTCCATTTATTCCTCTTTGGTGAACCGTCTGGTGGAGAATGGAATGTCGGAGACAAGGATGTGCAAGTTGATGTTCAGCAGAAAGGATATAGAGTTGGAGCCGGACTTGAGTTTGCTGTAGCTGAGAAGTCTTGGCTATATGCAACAGGAGGCACAGAGAGTGGTCGCGAACTCCAGATCGCGCTTAACGATGACGAAGTCTTCGATGATGAAGTCGATCTAGATGATCAGGCCTTCTTTCGAGTTGGTTTTCGTGTAGCACATTGAGCTAAAGTTTACTTAATCCAACTCGTTTACGCCCCGCATGGAGAACCCATCGGGGCGTAGTGCTTTATATGTAAAGGCACCGCCTCAATCTGAGAGTTGGTAGCCGGAGAAGGGGATTGTCCGAATACATCGAAGCTGTCAGAGGTTGCTCGATTGGAGCTTCATCCGAAGCTTCGACTTTTGACTCGAGCTCCCGCCCGAGTTGCGTCTCTAGCGCCAACTCTTTGTTATCAAGGAAAGTCTGCATTGGCGTTCTTCGAGTGCAATGCCCCTATCATTTCCTCAAGCCACTTCGGGATTACCGGTATACTGGTAATGGACGATGCTGTTTATCTGGAGGGGGTATACGCTAATCTACAGAGGCACCGTATGCCCGCTCGGGACTGAGTTTCTGATAGCAAAGATACTTTGCGACTTGGCAAACATGCTCACGAATGGCCTCAAACCGATTCACATGTCCACCAGTTCCCAACGCAGTGGCAGGGAAAACAGTTTTCGCAAAGGCGGCTGTTGCATCTAGAACATTTCCTTGAGCATCCCAGGCTGGTGGACCGCCATGGGCACAGATGGCTCCAAGCAGATCAATCGGAATCACGGCCTTACCCATGTAGCCCAGCTGGATCGCAGCCGTTATATCGTGATTTAGCGCTTGCATCCTCCCACCGACACTTAACAAAATGTCTGCATTTTTTACAAAAGCCAATGAGTAATCCGCTTGGGTTGCGGCAATGTAAATCGGGGTCGGATCTTCGGGATCATCTTTTACGTAAAACATGAATTTCGGGCAGGAATGTCCAAGTCGGTCCAGGTTCAACTCCTTGCCGGCTCTGATAATCGCTAGATCGACTCCCATGGCACTTGCACCATCAACGAGTTTTATCTTTGCACCTTCGAATGTCTTTGCGATGGTTCGAGCCTGTGCAATTATGAGAGCTTGAACCGCTGCCTCGTAAGCTCCAGGCTTTAGCCCCCACTCAGCAAGCTGCGCTGGTTTAATTGAGGAATAACCTGTTGCACCGAGGCGGATGACGTCACGTCCGTTAATATACATTTGGGCAGCGTCAAATTCCTCAGGCAGGAATATCTTCCTATGGTAGAAAGTTTTTTGATAAATTCGTTCACCCTCTGGCGCGTCTGGGTTCTCACACGTGACTCCATCCTCGTTAAGAAGGTGTGGTCCACCTGGAGCTCGTACAACGACGGATTTGTCTGGGTTTCGGTGGATCTCCCCTTCCTTAGTTAGGGACGCCGCGCGAGAAGGTAGCGTAGAGGTTGTAATATTTCCACCTGCTGTGCCCGTATCTTGAATAGGCTCTGTCATATTGGACTAATTTACCTTAGGTTTTAAGCCTACTCAAATAAGAGTGGTCATAATTCTACAGCCAAGAAAACCGAAATTTTCTTGAATGGAAGAGAGTAGTTGGGGTTAAGGGCGGCAATACCCAAATACCCAAGTAAACGTTAGTTCCTTTGGGATCCCCCCTGTCATAAAGCACGTCAATCGAGGAAAACACTGGGGCCAAAGGATCAACCAGCTTTCGCATCGCTGGAGGGTACAGTCATGCTGGAAAAGGGACTGTAAAGTCTCCCATTCTCCGGCAGTCATATACCCCCCCCTTGCTGGTCGTACTAGGTGTTTAAGATTCGTAAAAAACCTCTTCCCTAGTTCTATGTCACTTCTCTTTGTTAGTAGATGGTAGGTAACGTCTTTCAGCCTTACCAAT
>CAZJXY010000162.1:0-7466 GCA_964549925.1 uncultured Bdellovibrionales bacterium
AATGGGTCTAAACAGCAGTGGCACAGAGTAGGGGAGCTCTACCCTAACCAGAGTGCTTTTCCGCGGACTCCGTATGCGCCCAAGCGTGGTATGAGCTGCGCACGAACGGACCAGATTCAATGTGTTTGAACCCTTTTTTCTGACCGATCTCCCGATACCGCTCGAATTGTTCCGGGGTGACGAATTCCTTTACCGGCATCTGCTTGGCTGTCGGTCGAAGGTACTGCCCGATAGTCATGATATCTACGTTATTTTTTAGTAGATCATCCATTACCGCTTCAACTTCCTCTGGGCGCTCCCCTAATCCGACCATTAGCCCGGACTTGGTAAGCACTTCGCTGTCAAACTCCTTTGCCCAGCGCAGTATCGAAAGGGATCTTAGGTACTCGGCGCCTGGTCGCACTTTTTTATACAAGCGTGGCACGGTTTCGACGTTATGATTTAATACCTTAATTTTTGAAGCGATAATTGTCCCGAGAAGTTCCCTCTCACCTCTTAAGTCTGGGATCAGTAGTTCAATGTCGCAATCGGGGTTAAATCTACGAATCTCGGAAACAGTTTTTGCAAAATGCCCGGCACCTTGGTCGGGAAGATCATCGCGATCGACGGATGTAACAACGACGTGTTTTAAACCAAGCTTATTAACTGCCATGCCCGTACGGTATGGCTCTAATTGGTCGAGCGGCTGCAAGTTTTCAGGGGTGCCGTCTTTGACTGAACAAAAATTACACCGACGGGTGCAGGCCTCTCCCATGATCATAAATGTGGCGGTGTGATGGGACCAGCATTCACCGATATTGGGGCACATCGCTTCTTCACAGACGGTGACAAGCTTTAAGCTTTTAACGATCTCTTTGGTCTCCAAATAAGTTGGAGATCCAGGGGCTCGGACCTTTAACCAAGCAGGTTTGCGCGGTGTCTCGGACTTTTTCCGGGAGAGTGCTGTTAATTGTGGTTCAGACATCTTATCTTTATACCGCAGCTTTTAAGAAAAGGCTAAAGCGCAAGCAGCGCCGGCGTTTCAAGGGCCTGCTTGAAATGTTTAAGGAAATTTCCAGCAATTACGCCATCAATCACGCGGTGATCTACGGACACGGTTGCGCGCATTAATAGCCCTGGAACAATGCTGCCGTTTTCAACGATCGGCTCCTCTTTGATTGAACTGACCGCTAGTACTCCGCCTTGACCGGGATTAATAATTGCAGTGAAGCTTTCTACATCGAACATTCCAAGGTTTGAGATGCTAAATGTTCCGCCTTGAAGATCACTAGCTGATGGCCGGCCAGCTCTGGCGCGTTCTATGGCAGCCTTTGCCTCAAAGACCACATCCTTTAGTCTCATTTGATCAGCATTTTTCAATACTGGGATTAAAAGCCCGTCATCTACCGCGGTAATAATCCCGATATTAATGTGCGCCGGTTCAAACATCTGGTTATCTTTCACCGCCCGATTAATTCGGCGCTCCTTGGAGATTCCGTAAGCGACAGCCTTAATAATTAGGTGATTATAACTAATCCCTTTGTACGCGGGATCCTCTTTCAAGATTTCTCTGAGCTTTGAGGCCTCGCGCATATTTACACTGGTAGTGACGTAAAAATGCGGAGATTGGGTGACCGATTCCTGCATTCTTCGAGCGATTGTTTCTCGCATCTTGGTAAA
Organism: uncultured Bdellovibrionales bacterium; assembly: GCA_964549925.1. Classification (GTDB taxonomy): domain Bacteria; phylum Bdellovibrionota_C; class UBA2361; order UBA2361; family J135; genus CAZJXY01. The sequence continues at coordinate 1,660 of CAZJXY010000162.1, forward strand.
TGGCGCTAACGTCCCGCCGGAAGCGAGTATCGAAGGCGATGGCTCGACTAGTGCGGTTTGTGTATAACCTGCCGACAAACTCGCCTGGGGCTGCACAGATCCACCTGATGCGAGCTCTACATCTTTTGCCACGATTCTCCCATTTGGCCCGCTGCCTTGAATGCCGCTAAGGTCGACGTTTTTTTGCTCCGCGATCTTTTTGGCTAATGGGGAGGCCTTAATTCGAGACGAATCAGAGTGCATCGGTGAAGCTGCCATGACCGCGCTGTGCGGATGCAAAGTTGGTTGAGTAATTGGGATTACCTTTTCATTCGATTTAGCGGTTTGAGCAGGTGGAGCTGCAGAGACAGTCTGAGCTTTCGGACTTGCGGCGCTGACGCTTTCTCCAGCTTGCCCAATCAATGCGATAGCTTCGCCGACTTGCGCGACAGACCCGGCCGGGACTACGATCTTAAGTAAGGTACCAGGAGTAAAGCACTCGATCTCGAGATTGGCTTTATCGGTTTCAACTTCGGCTAAAATTTCGCCGCGTTGGACGGTATCACCCTCTTTTTTCTTCCACTCAAGGATCTTACCCGAACTCATAGTGTCACTGAGCTGGGGCATCTTAATTTCATTCGCCATGGCGACCTGATTAGCGGAGCTAAATGAGGAATACAAGAAGGGATGCAGTAACGTTTAGAATGTTAAAGATCTCAAAGAGTTAAGTCTGACTGCAAACCTTTCCATAATGCATTAAGTGTGGCAATAATCCCCTTCGATACAGGGTGCCGCATTGGCACCTATCAGAACGTAACTTACGTTTTGCACTGAATCAGGGAGTAATAAAAAAGCATGAATGCCTCGGGCGGTAGCTCAGCTCTGCGGAATTTTGATCCGGGTAATCCCGAGAGTCAAGTTAGCTCTTCTCCTTCTCAACAAAAGCCAGCGGTTGAAAAATTACTCTCGCTCTCGGAACTTAGGGATCTGGTAGCTGCCAAAGAAGATCGCGTTCGAAAAATCCTGTCATCCGGAAAAGATCTTCATCTTTGTGCAGATGAACTACTATTGGAATTACGGCGCCTAGTTTCTAAAGAGACGGCGCGTCTCGATTTAGCCGAAGGCTTGAGTCAATTTGCTCATAGATTTCATGCCGAACCCACGGCCGTCTCGGTAATGGCTGACTTGGTGAACTCTCTGGAAAGGTTGTCGCGAGAGGGAGCAGAAGGCACTCTAAAAATGGGAGCGCGGCGCACAGCTCAATACCGTACGGAGATTGCGGAGCTATTCTCTGAGTTTTTTAGGTGGTACTCGGCGAGAATTCAGAGTTTTGCGGCATTGGAAAACGAGCGTGCTCTGGCACTTCAATCCGGAAAGATGACGGAGGCCGAGGCGGTAAAGGATGGAGCCAAAGAGCAGATATTTAACATCACAATCATCCATGACCAGTTGGTTGAGGGTATGCGCGGAATGGTTGTTGAGTTTGGTGTAAAGATCAGCAGGGCTAGAGGCGAAAGATACTGGAGTCGAATCTCCGTTCGTGAACCGGGGAAAGATGTGGTTTGCCGCAGCGGTTGGGAGAGTTGGACTGACTTAAGTCAAATTAAGAATGATGGACCACCTAAATTTGCTTCGATTATCCCTATATTTGCACGGCAGCAGAGATTTGTGCTTGATCGAGTACGGCATTTTATTCCCTATGATGCCTTAGAACTCCCAGAAGGAGAGCTGCGTTGTGAGATTCGGATCACTCTTTTTAATGACCAACATGAGAATGTAGCTAGTGTCAAACAATATCGCTTTGTTCCGATTTCTCCTCAGGCGAAGCTCAGTGTTGCAGTCCAGTCTCCACAATCTAGAGAGTTTTGGTCGCGGGATCCGATTAGCGGAACTCGAGTATCTGAGTTACGGATTGCTCGCCGTGATCTCGCGGGTGATTTGTTAAGTGTTGTGATTAACTTTGATCTCGAAATATATCAAGGTGATCAGAACCTCGGAGCTGGATATCTTGCCGAGCTGCGGCTGCGCGATAGCAGCGGGCGAGAAGTTAGTTCTAGAGATCCGCGGCTAGCTGACGATCATCAGAAATTTAGCGCTAGCTTTGAGGTGCTCCCCTCCCGGGTTATTCAGAGGTTTTTCCACCGAGAGTTTGAAATCCCGCTCTCTGCTCTGGAACTTAGCGTTGGCGGTCACGAGTTAACCGCGGTTTTGAGTATCTATGGTGCAAACGATGAATTGCTGTGCGGAAACACGCTGCGCTTTGCCGTCGAAATTCCTCCGTCAATCGTGCACTCGATCGATGCTCTATCGATCCAACGCCTCAAAAATGAAGGGGTCTTTACTTCACCACGCTAGAGCGTGCGGCGTTATGTTTGATCGCACGTGCCGCACAGCTTGGGCATACACCGACATGGGTAATTGAAACCGAAACTGCTCCAAAGCAGTTTTTACACGTTCCGATGAAGTGAGTTTTCTTCGGTTCACTCGCAATCAGAAGAATTAATGAAATTAGTGAGAAGGAGATTAGTGTAATTGGACTGCCCCCGGTGAGGTAAGTTCTTAACACACCGACAGTAGAAATCATTCGCGCAATTACCATCGGAAATAAAGCAATAAACAAAATCTCCCGATGGGCGCTGTCAATTGAAGTTTTGTCCAGCTTCATTAGGTTAGATCGCGTTTTTAGGATTTTGAATTGTTCCTTAAGCGTTCCAAAGAGTCCCATAATCAAAAATGCGGAGACTGCAATTACAACTACATAATTGCCGGCACTAAGCATTCGCCAAATCACAGGTGCGAACGCGTGGATCATCCCAACCAGTGCCAGGGAGACTAAAATTGCGCTGCAAAGATAGATGAATTTACTTTTGGAGCGAAAAGCTCTTACGCTTTCGAAAATCACGGATGGAGATTCGAGTCGGGAGGCAAAGGTTACCACGAGCGCGCAGCAGAGGGTTATCAGATCAAACGGAGCAAAGGCGCTCTCTTCGACTATGGTCACTTTGCCAAGAAAGGGGATGGCCAAAAGATCGAGCGGGAGCGAAAGCAAAAGTGCTCCCCAGACGCGCCTGGAATAGGCGAAATATCCATTTGCTGTTTTCTCCATATATATAGGAGTTATTACGAGTCGCCGCCACCACGCGGCTCTCGATAGTAACTATCTGAAATGACGAAGGTTTATCAACTCTTGGACACCCACCTTCTCTCTCTCGATTCCAATCTGAGCTGAAGGTGATAAAACGATTAAGTCTATGGCTCAAGCATTACGTAATAGTTCGGAAGCATCGGTTGAACCCCGTTTTCTCTCGGTTACTCAGCTCAATACAATGCTAAATGCCTCGCTCGAAGAGCAGTTCCCGGGATTACTATTTCAAGGCGAGATTTCGACAGTTTCTCGTCCAGCCAGCGGACATCTCTACATTACTCTAAAAGACGACCAATCTCAGCTTGCAGCGGTAATATGGAGAAGCACCGCGCAAAGAATAGATTTTCCCTTAGAGGTCGGAGTTTTGGTGCAGTGTCGTGGTCGCCCAAATGTGTACCACGCCACCGGGAAGCTGCAGATAATCGTTGATCGAATTTCTCCGGCCGGTGAAGGGTTATTGCAGAAAAAATTCTTGGAGCTTAAGGCAAAATTAGAAAAGGAAGGACTTTTTGCTGAGGAGCGGAAAAGAAAGATTCCATTTTTACCAAAGGCCGTGGGTGTTGTTACGTCGGATAGCGGTGCGGTTATAAAAGATATCATGGTAAAGATCCGGGAGAGGATGCCTCAAATGCAGGTATTCATAGCACCGTGCCGAGTTCAGGGGGATGGTGCGGCATCGGAGATTGCAGCTTCAATCCGGCTGCTTAATCGTTCCAAACTTGTGGATGTAATAATCGTTGCGCGTGGTGGCGGTTCGCTGCAAGACCTTTGGGCTTTTAATGAGGAAGAGACAGTTCGAGCAATTTTTGGTTCAGCTTTACCGATTGTTTCGGGAGTTGGACATGAGGTTGATATTACTCTCTCCGATCTTGTGGCTGATGCGAGAGCGCCGACCCCTACAGCAGCAGCAGAGATGGTAGTTCCTAAGTGCAGTGATCTGATTGTGAGACTTGATGAGTTTTTGGCGCGAATTACAGATTATGATCGGTGGTTACAACCTCTGACACAGAGAGTAGATGATCTTACCCTTAGGCTTGATCGTCGAATCGAAACCGTTTTTGAAAGTGCACATTTAAGGATTGAGACTCTTGGAGCACGGCTTTCTGCAATTGAACCGAGAAAATTAGTAAATCTTTTTAAAGAGAAACTGTCTCGCCTTCAAGATCGACTTTTAGCCCTATGCGGAGCGCGAATCTCAAATGGCAAAGAAAATCTCGGCCGGCTCGAATCTCGCTTAAACAGGTTGTCTCCGGTTAAACAAGTGTCTATGCTTGACGGTCGGGTTTCGACACTTGAACAGCGCTTTAAGGGATGTTTTGATCAGTATCTATTTACCAGAGGGAAGGCTCTTGGTATTTTGGAGAGCAAGCTCGATGCAATTAATCCTAAGAGAGTTTTAGAGCGGGGGTTTGCCTTCGTTGAGCGAGATGGTGAGATAATAAGAGACGCTGAAAAATTAAAGAGCGGAGAAGTTTTGGCGGTAACTTTTCATAAGGGAAAAGTCGAAAGCGAGGTCAGGAAAATTTTTAAATGAGGTGAGGACGTATGCCGAAAGAAGTTACTTTAAAAGCTTTATTAACTGAGGAAAGACCGAGCGATCGGGTTAAGGAATACAAGTTTGAAGAGGGGATGAAGATTTTAGAAGAGCTTGTAGTAAGTGTTGAATCAGGGGCGTTACCGCTGGAAAAGGCGATTCAGAGTTATGAGGTTGGTGCAAACTTGATTGGCCATCTGCGTGGCCTTTTAAGCGGTGCTGAAACACGCTTAAAGACCGTGCAGCAAAATGCCCAGGGAGAGATAGAAGTTAAGGGGTAAGAATTTTAAACGATGCGTCTTGTCTGTATTAGTGATACTCACGGCCAGCATAGGTCGCTGCCACATCCCATTCCGGATGGTGATGTGCTAATTCATGCCGGTGATATTACGGAGATGGGAGAGAATGAAGTGTTGGCTGACTTCAATGCTTGGATCGGAAGTTTTCCGCATAAGCATAAAGTGGTTGTCGCCGGGAATCACGATTTCTCCCTTGAACGAGATCGTGAGAAAAGTGAGTCGTTATTAACCGCTTGCACATACCTCAGGGATTCTGCGGCTGAGATCGGGGGCCTTAAATTTTACGGAAGTCCGTGGACTCCTACATTTTTGGAGTGGGCGTTTATGTTGGATCGCGGAGAAAAGATCCGAGAGGCTTGGGATAAGATTCCTGCGGGCACGGAGATTTTGATCACGCACGGGCCAGTGTATGGCATTCTGGATCGAGTATATACTGGTCCTTTGGCGGGGTGTGAGGAATTGCTTAAAGTCGTGCAGAAACTAAAGCCCCAATACCATATATTTGGTCACATTCATGAGTGCTACGGTACGACGAAGATAGGCGATACTACATTTGTTAATGCGTCGTCTTGTGACTATCGATATAAACCTAAGAATGCCCCGATAGTTATCGATATTTGATCTATAAATTTCAGTCTGTTAAAACAGTGGCGGTCTTACGGCCCGATAGCCAAGTTGATTTTGTTATTGGCATCGGCAGCTGACGCTGCCGATCGCTCGCCAACTTGGCTGGAAGGTTGTAGTTTGTGTTCACTTTGGTGGCCCGATAGCCAAGTTGATTTTGTTATTGGCATTGGCAGCTGACGCTGCCGATCGCTCGCCAACTTGGCTGGAAGGTTGTAGTTTGTGT
>CAZJXY010000163.1:0-7431 GCA_964549925.1 uncultured Bdellovibrionales bacterium
TATCGGACAAGAGGCTGTCGGCGTTGGGGCAATCTCCGTACTTGAGCCGCGCGATTTTATCGTTACAGCCTATCGCTGCCACGGTCAGTACTTGGCTCGCGGCGGAAGCGTTCGCGCTGGGATGGCTGAACTGCTCGGGAAGGAAACCGGGTGTGCTAAGGGGCGAGGCGGTTCGATGCACTTTTACGACACCTCCTTACATTTCATGGGGGGCTGGGGGATCGTCGGAGGTCACGTTCCGCTTGCAGCCGGAATCGCCTTCGCTTCAAAGTATAAGGAAGACGGTGGTGTAACGATCTGCTTCATGGGAGACGGCGCAATTAATCAAGGCGCGTTTCATGAAGGCTTAGCACTCTCAGCTCTGTGGAAAATCCCTGTTGTCTACATTATCGAGAATAACTTTTTTGCCATGGGAACTCCTCTAAGCAGGACGGCTGCTTCGGAAGATTTATCGATCCGAGCACTCGGGTACCCTATGGCGAGAGATGTGGTAGACGGCCATGATGTCTTTGCCATGCGTTCAGCGGTTCATACGGCTGTTTCGCGTGCCAGAGAGTTCAATCTGCCGACTTTAATCGAAGCCAAGACCTACCGTTATCGCGGGCATTCGATGGCTGATCCCCAAAAATACCGCAGCAAAGAAGATGTCGAGCAGTGGAAGGCCAGAGATCCGATCCAGATGCTTCAAAAGAAGTTAGACACCTTAGCCGGGGAAGCTCGAAGGAAAGCGATTGATGAGCAAGTTGAGGCCGAAGTAATGGATGCTGTGCAGTTTGCGCTAGACTCTCCGTTTCCGGCTCCTGAAACCGCAACCGATTATACTTATGTTGAATAGTTAATATGTGGGTAAATTCAATCCTTGATTTTGCCGGAAAACCGATGCGTGAGATCCCGATTCGAGACGCGATCAAAGAAGCTATGAGCGAAGAGATGGCTCGTGATGAACGAGTGTTCTTGATGGGAGAGGAAGTCGGCGCATACGACGGCGCGTACAAATGCTCCCGCGGCATGTTGGCTCAATTTGGACCGAAGCGCGTAATCGACACCCCAATCGCAGAGTGCGGCTTTACCGGGATCGGTATCGGAGCAGCCATGAACGGGCTTCGTCCGATCGTTGAGTTCATGACTTACAACTTTTCTCTGGTAGCGATCGATCAGATCCTAAATACCGCAGCCAAGGCTCGATTGATGTCCGGCGGGCAGTTTACTATTCCGATAGTATTTCGCGGAGCAGGAGGAGCAGCACAACAGTTGGGCGGGCAGCACGCGAATTCTTTCGAAGGATTCTACGCATACACCCCCGGACTAAAAGTAGTAGCTCCGGCTACTCCTTTCGATATCAAGGGACTATTAAAAGCTTCGATTCGAGATGACAATCCGGTCTGCTTTTTTGAGTCAGAGATGACCTACAGCCTTAAAGGTCCGGTGCCGGAAGAAGAATACCTAATCCCGATCGGCAAAGCCGAGATTAAGCGCGAGGGAACAGATATCACACTAATCAGCTGGTCTAAGATTACCCACCTAGCGTTAACTGTGGCAGAAGAGCTTGCGAATCAGGGGGTCTCGGCTGAGGTAGTTGATCTGCGCACGCTGCGGCCGCTCGATCGAGACACACTTTTAAATTCCGTGGCTAAAACTCATCGCGCGGTCGTGATTCAAGAGCAGCACTCGGTTTCAAGTTACGGAGCTTATCTTGCCCATCTTATCTCTAGAGAGATTTTTGATGAACTAGACGCCCCGGTTGGTTTAGTATCCTCTAAAGAATGTCCTTTCCCTTACAGTCCGGGGATAGAAAAGTACGTAATGGTTAGTAAGGAAGATTGCCTGGCAGAAGTGAAAACAGTAGCAGGATATTAAGTAATTTAAAAAGCCGAACCAATGCCTGTACTAAACTATAAAGAGTTCGTCCCCAAAATTGGGAAAAGTGTGTGGATCGCCCCAACCGCTTACGTCACCGGAAAGTGTGAAATCGCAGACGATGTCGCGATTTTTTTCGGCGCGGCTCTGCGCGGGGACGTAAATAAAATAATCGTCGGTCGCGGAACTAATATTCAAGATAACGCAGTACTGCACACCTCCTGGGGTTTGGGTGATTGTATCGTCGGCGAAGACGTTACCATCGGTCACTGTGCAATTTTACACGGCTGCGAAGTGAAAAGCCGCTGCATTATCGGGATGAATGCCACGATTTTAGATAACGCCGTCGTCGGCGAGGGGTCCATTATCGGCGCTCAGTCCTTGGTGACTATGGGCACAATTATCCCGCCGGGATCGCTTGCATTCGGAAACCCGGCTAAAGTAATCCGTGCGCTAAATGAAGAGGAGAAAAAACTTCTGATCTATTCGGCCCAGAGCTATCAGGAGAAAGGTCGGACTTACGCGGCACAAGGATAATTTATCAGCGCCTAGCGATTGCTGCGGCAACGTACGGATTATCAACAAACGCCCAGATATTTCTTCTATTACCTACTGTTATAGCACTGCCAGATTTTTTTGGATTGTGCGGCTCTCTACCGGCTACATACTCTGTCACTATATCAGTGTATTGATCGTATAATCCCTGGGGCAATCCTTTTTTTGGATCGGAGTCTAGGATCTGATCTTGCCACCTATCAAAGACTGAGATTTCAAGGAACTGAAAACCTTTGGCTTCGGCAAGTTTTTGCTTATTCCGCATTCGCTCTCTGTAGCTTTCAGTGTGTACGAAATCATCCTCTAGCCCGGAGGAAACTTCTAAGACCAGATGGTTCCCTGAACTCGTGCTCAAAAGGAAATCCATGCGGTAAGTACTCTCGGTCGGAAGAATCTCCGAATATAAAACTTGCCTTCGATAAGCAATATTTTGAGATCGCAGCCAGCTCTCTACATCCCGTTCAAACTGAGATGTAGTCACGTTTACGTTCAATCCGAGATACAGGTCAGCTTTCTCCTTAAAGCTCTCTACAATGCGCCCGCGATTACTTGCCGGGATGCGATACTCCTTGAGTACAGCCGTAGCGCCCTCTTCACCTTGCTCAATAAATGCGTGGAATGCGGATTTCAAAACAGCTGAAGTCTTAATGTACTTAACTTGCGGCATTAAAGCTTCGGTTCCCCATTCGAAGCCTCGATAAAGCTCAAGCGCAAGATCGTAGGCCTCTGGATTTTGGCGTTTGAATCTAGTCGGATGTCTAAGATATGTCTCTGGGGTGTCACTAAAGGTAGCCGCAAGCTGCTCTATTTTTTGGCGCAAAGAAAGAAGCAGAGGATCATCATGGCTCAAGCTATTTTCAATCGTGGCCAATCCATACTTTTCAACTAACCCGGGGAAATCTTTCTCACGCAAAACCGAGGCTGCAAAATAATCCTCTCTGGTCACCTCTCCATGCACCATAAATTCAACCAGCGCACGAGGTTCTAACTCTTTTGCTCTAAACTTATCGAAAATTCCTGAGCGCTCAAGGATCTCGAACTTAACTCGATCATCTAATGACTGAAATGAATCTAAGCTCCAGGTTGAAGGATCTTCTCTTTTGATTCTGGCTTCTAATTCAGCCGAACGGATGTCATCGACAATGATCCGCGAGTAAAAATCTAACTTTTCTGACTGGTCTCTCAGAGCTTCTTTTACTTGTGATCGAAATTCAGAGGAGCTCGTGGGAAAGCTCGTCGGAAATCCGGTCGGATCATACAACCCTAATTGATACGAGCGTCCGCTTAAATGCTCCAAAGCGCGATCTGAGACCGCTGCAAATAGTTCTGGCTCGCTCTGTTGAAGCTTAGCCAGGTCGTCAAACGTGGTAATGGTTAATTTTTCAAACAACCTAACACTCCAAAAACACCTATTGATATCATCCCAGTTTCAGGGCGCAAATCAATTTGAAGGCTTGGACGCGAGTTTGATGCGACAGTGATGTTCAAGAATACATCAATAGTTTCAGATGGTTATGTCGGTGAGTTTGAGCCGTAAAAAGCTAGTTAACTTAACTAACCTAACGGTGGTATTCTGCGAGGGATGTTTGGCGATTTAGGAAAAAAGATAGGTGAGGATGTTGCCGGGTCAATCGATGACCTCCTAAACCGAGGCGATGACCTTATTCAAGGCGCTTTCAAAGGACTTCAAGAGCTCTTAGGAAACGGTGAGCCTGAGCCGGTACCAGTCCGAGTCCCTGTTAAAGATAAAGGGAATCGCCCTCAAGTTGACGATTCCGATCCATTCAGCAGCTTCGATTTCCACGGACCACGTTCGTAGATTGGCCTCGATTCTTTTCGAGGCATCGAATAGACCACTATTCTTGATTTACTATGGACTGAAAGCGCGACAAGCGCTGGTTGTAACAAATGACAAAAAGTTGGAAATTTTTTGTCATTTGCCGGCCAGGCCCATCTTGGCGAAGCCAAGTGGGCGGCCAGTAATAAATTCCAGCGCTTGTCGGCAAGAGCCCGTTTTAGGAGCTTCAATTATAGGCAGCTGCTCGATGTCAGCGGCACTGCCACTAACGCCTCGGTTCCAAGGCTAAGCGCAGACTTACCACGCTTTAGAAGCTGCTTGATCAGGGCCGGATCTAGCCCCTGAGCTTTTAGCTTCCTCGCCGTTGAATTTAGCCCTGAGAAGGCCTGACTCAAACCATCACCAACGTCCTCCAACAGGCTAACGTTATTAGTTTGCACGCAGAAGTTTGTGTTGGTGCAAGTTGTAGTCTTAGTTGGAATGCGAGTGATAGCCTCCAAGTTATCAGAGAACACTCTCCTTGCAGTCCGTCTCGCCTTAGCTCCAGCCGCCGTGTCACTTAACTTCTTTGCAGCTTTAAGAGTAGCATTTCTGATACGCAGTGCTCCGGAAGATAAGTCAAACAAACCAGAGCTGTTATCCACATCGGTACAGCCCAGGCATGACTGGCCATTTCCTTCGCAAACTCCGCAACGGTCAAGTTTTGCCGGGCCATCGAGTACCCCGAAGCAGTCTGCAGCACAATCAACTACGTTTACAATCCCGCTGCAGTTACTTGAAGCGAATGCGTTTTGAACAGACAAGTTTACCTGACAGCTTACCGGTGTGTTATCCGGATTAGCGGTCGTAAAGTTGAGCTTTGGATTTACGATTGTGGCGTCATCAAAGGCTGCCCCTGGGCAGTTTGAAGTCCACTGAATATCTAAGGATCCGGTGTCTGGCAATGCAAACCCAAACCCGTTTAGACCCAACTCAGTGGTGCCGTTACCGCAGATTACGTTGTTGTATGGTCCACCAACACTACAGTCACTTACGCCTGTAAGCGGGCTTACCACCATTAAACGCGATCCTAGGTTATCACTGTTATCAAGGTCTACAGTCTCTGAATCCAATAAGATATTATTGGTCAACACTGTACCGCTTGCCAGCGCGGAATTCGCCACGACCTCAAACTCAATTGTTCTGCGATTATTGAGGTTCGGATCCGCCGGTGGGAAGGCCTCATCGGCTCGAATTGTTCCAAGTCCGCAGGTCATCTCATCAGATGAAAGCCCAGGCGTTCCAAACTGGCAGTTGCCTGCGGCGTCTGCTCCGAGTCTATCCTTAATTGTCAGGCTTCCTGGAACTACCACTACTCCGGCAGGAAGTCTGGAGATAAGACGAGTGTTATCCGAATCCGACGGTCCGTCGTTAGTAATTGTATAGGTGTATTTAACTCTTCGACCGGCAGTTACTGCAAGGTTTGAGACGTTAAACCCAGCATCCGGAAAAGAAGTTGCGCTCAAGAGATCATATGGAAGCACTGAACTTCCGTTCGGTTGAAGCTCTCCGCTTGAGCTTACTACTAAACTAAGATCGGAGACACTTACGAAACTGAGATCTCCAATCTGAAGGTTATTTGATGTGTCTGGATCCGGTGTGGCCGAGTCCGCTCTGGAAGTAGTTGTTATAACCAATCCATTGTCCGCAGAGAAGCGGAATGCAGCGCGTAAACGTCCGAACTGTACCGGGTCACTTGGATCGGGGGTCTCAGGATTGTCAGCATATATCGCGAGCGCGCGGAGAATATTTGTTCCGAATGTTCCGACGTCCGTTCCAAACTGAGTTTCAACTAAATTACCAGTGGTACAGGTAAATTGAGTGATTGAACCGCCACCTTGAGAAACACTAAATGCGCAGGACTGAATACTGAAGGTATCATTAGTTTCATCAGGATGAGTTCCATCGTTTGAACTTAGTAGCGTATCTTGAACGACCACGCCTCTAGCTGCTGATGGACCAAAGTTATCTACATAAATTGTGTACCAAGAAATTGCACCTCCATCAGTAACCTCTTGTTGAGCGATGTTTGTGATATGTAGATCTGCAACTTCTGTCACCGGTGTAAATCCAACTACGGTGTTAGCCAAAGGCGTCTCAGTGCTCGTGGCAGTTGCAGAGAAGTTTAAGAATCCGTTTAGAAAATTTCCGTTAGGCCCAGTTATATAATCATCGCGCACAAGCAGAGTGACGCTAACATGTGCCGAGTTTCCATCGAGAATAGCTCCCAATGGACAAGTTACTAACGGGAGGGCTCCGGCGTTACAACCTGGAATACTTGCAAGATGAGAAACCTTGGCCGGAAGGGTGATATTCAGCACCGTATCATTGGTTTGAGCGCCGGTATCGTTAAAAACCGTAAAATCATACGTAATGCTCGTTCCAGCGACGACGTAATCTTGCGCCCCGGAAGAAACGCTGGTGTGTAAGAGTTGAGCGAATGCGTTCGCTGCGAAAAGAGTCGTTGCAAGCGCAATTAAAATGAATTTCCTAGATGCACCCGCACCAATAGCCGCGCTACTTTTTTTCATGATTTATCCCTCCCCGGAATGCGAAAAAAGAATTTCTCGCTTTAACGTTAACCGTCACTAAATATTGCTCATCCCCACCAATCCCCGAGTTTGGACTGAAGCTATATCTCAAATGGTTGCCGTAAAGTCAAATTAAATGGGGTCAGTCGGACTAAGATCACGAGATAAGAGAGGATTTTACTCAAGACTCTGAGGGGCATGACGAAGTCGGCTCGGCTCACGCACCCTATGACGCGTTTTCAATCACCCCCTTGATCACTTGCATCGCGATATTTCGCGCGCGTGGTCGATGCTCTTCTCGATCACCGAGTAGGCTCAAAGCCTCTGTGTAAGACTGCATGAATGCCTCCGCAAATTCACTGACACTTTTAAATTCCCCCTTAAATACGGCAAGTGCTGCCGTGCGATTAAGCCGCGAGGTTTGAATCAGCGGTTCAAGATCTCTTTTAGCTTCTTTGAGCAGCGAATTATACTCGCGCTTTGCCTCTGTCATATTCTGATAGCGGCCTTGCATCACAAGCAGTGCTGCTGTTCGAATAGGCGAGTGCTTATCAGTCCTAGGGGAAAACTTGACTGCGGCAACTTCAAGTTGCCTTGATAATTCGCTTGCATACTCTTTAACGCTTGGGTACTCACGCTTTAAAACCGCAT
>CAZJXY010000164.1:0-7427 GCA_964549925.1 uncultured Bdellovibrionales bacterium
CCAGTCTTTGCACTAACTCGGCGCTTGGTCGAGTTTCTACGATCAGAGGATGGGGCTGCTGCGCTGAAGCAACGCTACTATGAGTTCGAGGAACGGCTGATAATCGGGGAAAAGCGTCGACGATACAAAAAGGCCCAAAAAGCGCTTTTGCGTGGAGAGCTTGTACTGTTTGAAAGATATCCGGTGTTTTCAGGATATGGGGACGGCATCCCGCTTGGAAGAGAATCGGATCCGGCCATGGTCGAGTGTTTCAAGCTTTTTGATACACCGAACATAATTTTTGGCATCGATGTGTCAGCTGAAAATGCCATTCGACGAAAGCCGGAGCACCCCGCTGAAGTGGTACGCGCCAAGGTAGCTGCATTTAAGCGTTACTTCGCACACTCTAGCAGCTCCCGTATTCTGCGGCGACTCGACGCCGATACATACTCGGTTAGACAGTTAGGAGAAAAATGTATTGAGGCAATTTGGAAGGAGTTAACGCGGTGATTATAGAACTCCTCGGTGTTCCGGCTAGCGGCAAGTCTACCACAGAGGAGCGAATACGCGACTCCTTGCAGAGATTTGGCGTAAGGATTTTTGATCAAAGCGAGGTTGAACGAATCTATATCGCATTTTACGGTCCTTTTAGAGTGCTCGGCAGTGGGTTGAGCGAGTTTTTCGGACGCCTCTGGTTTTATTTGCGACTCTGCACCGAAACCTTAATACGCCTAGGTTTTAAGCTTTCCTTTTACGCAATTCTCGATCCTGTCAAATTTAAAACATCATACTGGCTCGTAAAGGATCGGGTACTGCACCGATATTTTCTAAGTCTTCCGAATCTTCAAATAAAATCTGGAGCTGTCTATCTTACTTCTGAGGGCATTGCTCAACATGCAGCTGGGGTTATGGTCTGGTGTGGCGAATCCTTTTATAAATTTGCGAGCCTGCTGCTCAGAGAGACCACAACCTCAAAACTAGTCGTTGTCTCACTAACTCTTCCGCTTGAAGAGGCTATCAAGAGAGGTGAAAACAGATCGCTTCCAGAATCCTGGCCCAAACGGCAGACCAACCTGGAAAGTTTGTACCGCAAATATTTCAAAGCGGTAGAGTTGATTGAAGATCAGTTGGGCAATAGCGCAACGAAAATCTTAAATGGCGAACAGGAGTTAGATTCCTGGTTGAAGTCTGATCAGCTTTCGGTATAGGTTTACCGGTGTTTACAACCTTTTACCAGTGGAAGTCATGAAGTATCTTTCTGCCTTTTTCCTGATCGCCTTAACTATAATTTCGTCAACCAGCTATGCCGACTATGATGCCGCTCTTGAAGCAGAGGAGGCTGCGGCACGACAAAAAGCCGCGGCCGAAGCAGCCAGGCGCAAAGCAGAAAGCGATGCAATGCTGGCTGCAGCCAAGGATAAGGCCTATAGAAAATATTTAGGTGCCGAAGCTGATGGACTTTCGGGGGCGGAGCTTGAAAGGGCCTATAATGCTAAAGTAGCGAGAGATCAGGAAGAGGGCCTCAAAAGGCAGGCTGAAGCCATGGCACTTTTTAAAGAAGGACAACAGAAAATTGAGGCCAATCGCGAACAAAACGACGAAGCCATGAAAAATATGACCGGCAAAACCGTGACCGAGCTTCAGAATATGTCCGACGCGGAACTAGAGAAATTTGCTGCTGATATGGAGAAAAAATTCGGCGCTCAGTATGGAGAGGGCAACTAGGTCTCTAGATTGTAATCTTCTGTTTTAACCTTTCTATGTCGAAATCTGAAGGTTAAAACATCGAGAAACATTTTTGTTGCATCGACGGCCAAGTTTACCTTCGAACCAGGAATATTTCGCCAATTAATCGGTACCTCCGCGATTTTCAGCCCGACTTTTTTTGCTAGGAACAAAATCTCCACATCAAAACTAAATTGCTTGGATTTTTGATGGGTAAATAGAAATCTTGCTACCTTCCGTCGAAATAGTTTGAAACCACATTGAGTATCAACGATCCCTGGTAAGACCAAAAAATTCACGATGCGATTGAAACTTTGTCCAAGCAATTTTCGATACCACCTTGTCACAACTTTTGTATCATTCGATCGAAGCGCGCGTGATCCTATAGCCAGATCTGCGCCGGCTTGTATCGCACTTTCTAGCCGTTCATACTCTCGAATGGGAGTGGCTCCATCCGCATCAGCAAATAGTATTAGTTCACCCTTTGAATCTAACACACCCGCTCGAACAGCATTCCCCTTACCCTGATTTGGTGAAACTTTGATCAGTCTCACTTTAGGTCGAAGCTTTGCATACTTTTCAACTACATCTGCTGTCTGATCTCTACTCCCGTCATCGACCACGACTATCTCGTAAGATATCTCTCTCTGATCAAAGTAGTCGATCATGTCAATTAGAGTTGGCGGGAGCCTCAGTTCCTCGTTATACGCGGGGATGACGATCGAAAGCTCCAGCGTAGATCCCATTCTTAACTCTCTTCGACAAGTACACGTCCCTTCCAAGTGAGCATGGCAATAGCGCCCGGTATTCCAACCACAACGTATTGAATCAGATGTTGAGTAAGTACCATCGCAAGCGCCATCTCTTTATCTATATTAACCGAGACAAGCGCCTGTGTCGTAACAAATTCTATCACACCAAAACCTCCGGGTCCGGCGGGGATTAATGAACTGAAATTGACTGCCACCATAAACAGCACTCCGTGATGAAAGCCAATGTCAGCCCCATATGCTAAGCTCACTGCCAAAAACACCCCCAGCTCTATAGACCATACAATCACCGAATAGAGAGCAACAATCGGTCCGGTGCTAGTGGAAAATAGCGGGGCTAGACCCTCAATAAAAATCTCGGCTCTCTCAAGAATGTATTGGGAGGCTTTGCCGGTGTACCGCGACTTGAGCGTTTCAGTAAGTTGGAAAATGTGACGCCTGAATAACAGGACCACTATTACCGCTAACGCTACGCCGGCAAAGAGATAAGCTACATACAAAAGCTCTTTTGAGAGATCATCCTTACCAACCCCTAAAGCAAACGCAACAAACATAAGACTGATACTTAAACCATCAACCAACCGTTCGTTTGCAATCGTGGCTAAAACCAAGGTGCGCTTCAGGCCGGTAACTTTAGAGCCCAAGTGAGCTCTGACGAACTCTCCGGTCCTAGCGGGAAGAATATTGTTAGAGAAGAACCCAAGGATTAGGACTCGAAAGGAGTCCCTATAACTCAATACCCTTTCCGAAAATAGAAACTGCCAACGCCGAGAGCGAAGAACGTAAGAACTACAGGTTAAGAGCACGGCCAGCGCAAAATAACCGAGATCAATCTCTTGTAAGTGCTTTTTTAGCTGGTCCCACTCAACTCCTCGGAAAGCGAAGTATAGCGCAAAAACCGTTATAACCCAGGGCAGGGTCTTCCCTATAGCCTTTCTCATATTGCAGGTGACAGTACTATTGAGCTTGAAGATACGTCAATCTTGGTAATACCCTTACCCTAATTTATAATTCAGCCCAATATTATTGAGTCAGTTTTAGAGCGGAGTGCAAAGGAATGAGTGTAGAAGTCAGTGGTCAGAGTGAGAATCCTGGTTTAGCGAGGTTAGAAGACGCCGGAAACGGGGTGATGGTGCTTCGATTAGGAAGTCCGAGCGAACGTGTTGTCACAATCAACGAACAACGAATCAACTCTCTGGAAGTGCTATTAGGTCAGCTCAAGACACTCAAACCAAAGGGGGTTGTTATTGCCGGTCCGTCTGAAGAGATGTTTACCGCCGGCGCTGATATAAATCTAATCAAGGATGTTACCGATCCAGCTATTGGAGAGCGGCTCGCCCGGCGAGGGCAGGAAGTCTTTGGCATGCTCGAAAATTTGGAGTGCCGCACTGTCGCTGCGATTAGCGGTGCATGCGTTGGCGGAGGATGTGAACTGGTGCTGGCCTGCCAATACCGATTGGCAAGCGACAGCCCACGTACAGTGATTGGTTTACCTGAGACCAAACTCGGAATTATCCCGGGGTTCGGTGGAACTCAACGGCTCCCTCGTTTGGTAGGACTACCTGCGGCCTTGGATATTATCCTGAACGGAAAAACTCTCAAACCAAAGCAAGCGCTACGAGTGGGACTGGTTGATAAGATAGTTAAATACGAAGAGCTAACTCAGCTGGCGATCGATCTTGCCGCGGGTAGCGCGTCAATAAAAGCTCATAGCTTGGGGCTTAAAGATAAAATCCTAACCTTTACCGGATTCGGCCGATCAATTGTGGCAAAGAAAGCCTCACAGGCCTTACTCAAACAAACTAAGGGGTTTTATCAAGCTCCACCTGCAGCGCTTGATTGTACTGTTTACGGATTGGCTCAAGGGATGCAAACAGGCTTATTGCGAGAAGCTAAGGAGCTGGGCCGGATGATCGCTACACCAGAAAGCAAGGCCCTGGTCAATGTTTTCTTCCTAACCGAGGCGGCAAAGGCTCTAGGGAAAGGAGCAAAAAACGAGGTTCAGCAGATGTACGCCATGGTTATTGGTGCTGGCACGATGGGCGCTGGAATCGCTGCGCTTTTCGCTAAGAATGAGTACAACGTAATTTTAAAAGATCGAACCGAGGCGGACTTGGAACGCGGAGTAAAAATTATTCAATCTGAGCTTGAACGTTCTCGCTCGCTCTCACCTGCCGACAGAAGTTTTGCCTTAAATCGGATCGAGCGTACCACTAAAGATTCACCGAATATTCACTCAGCCAATTTAGTGATCGAAGCGGTCTTTGAAGAGATCGGCATAAAGCAAGCCGTGCTGGGCGAAGCTGCTGCACAGATGCCTGCGCAAGCGATCGTAGCGACAAACACCTCATCGCTCTCGGTAAGTGAGATTGCAAAGGGAATACCTAACCCGGAGCGGGTTGTTGGGATCCATTTCTTTAATCCAGTTGCAAAGATGCCGCTGATCGAGATCGTAATGGGCAACCGGACTTCGGAGCGCACCATCGCGGTAATCTGTGCTCTAACTACGAGACTCGGAAAGTTTCCGATTGTGGCAAAGGATGTTCCAGGATTTTTAGTAAATAGAATTCTCTCCCCTTATTTAAACGAATCTGGATATTTACTTGCCGACGGTTACTCAGTCTCTCAAATTGACGAAGCAGCGCTTAGATTCGGTATGCCTATGGGTCCGTTAAGATTGCTAGATGAAATCGGCTTGGATGTAGCTGCTCACGTTGCAGATTCAATTTACCAAGGTTATGGGGAGCGAATGAAGAGCATCCCGCTTGCTCAAAAACTCGTCGCTGCCGGTCGAAAGGGGAAGAAAAATGGCGCAGGTTTTTATGACTTTCAAGGGAAGGATGCAACCCCGCATCCGCGCATCAGGGAGTTGCTGCAGCTTGAAACCCCTACTACAGATGGGACCGAGCAGGATATTATTGATCGCCTGACCATGAGCCTACTAAATGAAGCTGTAAGGGCACTCGATGAGGGGGTTGCCGGTACACCAGGACGAGAAGCGGCTAACCAAATAGATTTGGGAAGTGTAATGGGTTTTGGATTCCCACCCTTTAGAGGTGGCCTGCTCTTTTACGCCGACAAACTCGGACCTCGGAATGTGCTGAGCACACTGGACGGTCTTCATAAGAAACACGGCAAACGATTTGAGCCATGGGAGGGCATTCGGAGACGAGTGCAAAACGGAAAGAGTTTTTACGATAAAATTTAATGAAGGAGATTAGTTTAGTCGCATTAGGCGGAGCAGTAGGCTCAGTGCTACGCTATAAGGTTAGTCTCTGGTGCTCTACACTCTATCCCCTTTCGACATTCCCGATCGGAACATTTTTAGTAAATCTACTTGGGTGCTTCGGGATTGGGGTTTTTAGCGCGCTTTCTGAGAAATATGGATTGGGAGACCCGAGGCTGCGCCTGCTTTTGGTCACGGGATTTCTCGGTGGATTCACTACGTTTTCTGCCTTCTCGGTTGAAAGTGTTGAGCTAATAAGACGTGGTGAGATAACGGTAGCGTTAAGTTACATTTTGGCTTCCCTCATTATGGGACTGCTTGCAGTGATTCTTGGATATCAGTGTATTCCTGCTAAATCCTTAAGTTAAGAGAATTACGCTTAAGATGAGAATTATAGCTCTATCATCGGTACTCCTATTCCTAACGCTATTGGTTGCGACGGCAGAGAGAATTAAGGCTGAAGATCGCGAAATTTTACTCGGCGGCATCTTCGATATATCGGGTGCCGGTGCAGCCTGGGGCGTGAGTGAAAAGCGAGGATTTGAGTTGGCGATTTCCGATCGACAAAAAAGTAATCCGGGGTCTAGAATCCGTTACATAATTGAGGATTCAGCCTACTCGAACACTAAAGCAGTCTCAGCGTTTCAGAAGCTTACCTCAGTCGATGGAGTGAAGTTCATTGTCGGTCCAACTTGGGAGCCGTTTGAGGCAGTCTTGCCACTATGCGAGTCTCGAAAAATTGTCTGTTTATCACCATCCTATAGTTCACACAGCTTTGACCAAACTACGACCAAGTACTCCTTCTCTCTTTGGTTCGATAATGACGATTACTCCAAGCTGATTGCCGAACAAATAAATCAGATCAAGGACTCAAGCGTTGCTTTAGTCTCGACCATCTCACCATACTACGATGGGTTAGTAGATCAGCTGCTTACGAATCTGAACTTAAAGCCAAACACAGTTGAACGATGCAATCCTTCTGAACGTGATTATCGGAGCGTGATTGGTCGAATACCGAAGACGATAGATTCACTGGTTTTGTTTCTTCTGGGAGATGGAGGATTTCAAGCGTTTATTAGACAATGGACCGAGCTTCGCACAGATCGACCAACGATTTATTCGGATGATGCAGTTTTATATCTCTCGCCTGCAATCGATCTAGATACTCAGGGATTTAAGCTTTTCTATTCTGCCCCTGATTTAACGGTTTTAAATTCTTCGGGCTTTAATCAGCGCTATCTGGAGCGCTTTGGAGAAGAACCAAAATCACCTAGTGCCGCGATAGCTTATGATGCAACTCGCTTGCTGCTGGACTGCATTGCCGCAGACCCCAAGAGCAGTGTCGAAGTAAGCTCCTGTATCACCAGAGTGTCGGCACATCATGGTCAATCCGGAATAATTTCCTTTGCAGGTGGCAACCGCGTAAAAACTCGGAGGATGGTATTAGGCAGTTTAGAAAAACAGAAGAAAAACCCCAACTGATTGCATATTCTTGTTGATTGCCCCACGCTGACGTTTCAAGATATCACTATACACCCGATTGGAGCGTTAATAATATGATTAGTACCCACATTCTAGATACCAGCTTAGGAACCCCGGCCTCGAAAGTCCGAGTCGATTTGGAATTTTCGGAAAGTGCGGAATGGAGACAAATTGAATCTACTCAAACTAATTCTGACGGCCGCATTTCTTTTAATATACCCCCTAAGCCCGGAACTTATCGCCTA
>CAZJXY010000165.1:0-7415 GCA_964549925.1 uncultured Bdellovibrionales bacterium
TCTCTGCCGGGGGAGTTTCCCTGCTAAAGGAACTTGCCGCTTGGGATGCTCTTTCCGATGTGCCAAAAATTCAAATTAGTGGGTATCAAATCGCTACGAGTGCTGGCGTGCTGCACGTGCCACACCACACGGTACATGGAATTGGCATATCTCGCCCCAGACTTGATACAGCGCTGCTCAGTCTTGCTAAAGCTCAACCGGGGGTGACAGCTTTTCTTGGAGAAGGCGTTAGGAAGCTGCGCTTGCTCGGTGGTATGGCTGAAGTCGAAAGCTCTGAGCGAGTCTTACGAGCGCCGTTTTTAGTTCTGGCAGACGGAGCTAATTCTTTTTTGGCTAACTCACTTGGAATTCCCTTAAAGATTTTAGCCGACAACCGTTATGGATTAAGGGTGCGTTTAAAATCCCTTCTTCCACACCACATCTCTGAAGTTAGGGTTAAGGTAAAAAACGGCTTTGAAGCGTATATCACACCGGTGGCCGAAGCTGAGCTCAATTTGAGTATCTTGGGTACACGCGATCTTATCAAACATTTGTCACGGGAGAAGAACCTGTTTGGCTTGATAAAGGAGCTTGAAGATGACCATTTTATTGAGTTGAAGGTCTGCTCTGAGGTAGCCGGAGCCGGACCTCTCGGGCGAGTTCGAAGAAACTCCTCTTTTTCTCAGGTGCTTTGCGTTGGGGACTGTGCTGAAACATTTGATCCGCTGGGCGGCATGGGAATGACGCATGCGCTGCTTTCGTCTAAATTAGCGGCTTCTACCTTGAAACAGACACTTCATTCTCGAGCAGGTTTTTCCGACCATTTTGCCAATTACTCTTCGGAGCGATGGCGATCTGCCGCGGCGTTACGTGGGTTTACTCGGGTCACGTCTTTACTATTTAGAGCAGGGAAGTACCGCTCTTTGATGACGCTTGGAGAGAAACTCGGGCTGCCGTCGTCGCTGGTCGGGGCAGTTAATCACCCGCTGACTAAATCATCGCCACTCCTTCATTCGGGATTGTTTCTAATTGGTGGAATCTAAAGATTATCTCTCGGGCCGTTATCGCTCGGGAGCAACCACACGCCTTAATAGGAATTTGCCCGAGAACCCTGTGCCTAGGATGGAGGCGCTACCTTCGAGCACGTCGTAAGTTTGGTTGAATTTGCCGCTATATTTCCCGCCGAGGGTTACTCTGTTGCACTCACCACTCAAACATTGCTTCTCTACAAAAGAGATCTCTGACCAGCTCTTCTTCCCAATTACTTTGGTTTGGGCTTCCCCCAACGATGGCCACGTTACGACTCCCTCGAAATCCCGAGGATCTTCCTCTCCGCTTGAATACCTTAAGAATAGCTCCATTCTACCCTTCCACGGAACGGGCGACTCTTGGGTCATCTCACCGACCCATAACTCTTTAATTTGCGGCAAAATGGGTTGAGCATCTACGCAAAAAGCGGCGGAATCTAGCAGAAAAGCTAACGTAACCAAACATCTAGCTAACCAGATACTGACTCGAAAATTTGGGCGCAAACTCTCTAGTCTATGCATTGTAACTCCGATCTTTATAATCATGCGCTGCTGGTTGTTTATTCTCATTTTAGTTCAGTTGTGCGAGCCTGCCAACGCATTTACTGAGTCCATGGAAACCCCATCATCTGAATGGACTCTGCCGATTACGGTTATCGGGGATCCTGAAATTTCTGCGGATGCGATAAAGTATTGTAATTCAGAGGACGGTTCGGTTCGTTATTCGAATATTGTTGAACCTCCGCTTGGATACCACGCTTGTGGAGAGGTTAAATTCCCTAAAAATGGTTCATTTAATAAGTACAGCCAACGTTCGGATCCGGTGATCGATCGAAGCTCCAGCCCGGAGGCGTACGATCTTAAATTGAATGAGCTAAGCAGCTTGCTAGACGGTGAGCCACCTGCGGATGGAGGCAAGAAGCCAAAAACCACCGAAAGCAACTTCGAGATTCTAAGTGAGCTGCTTCAAGGGATCGACCCAAACAGTCTAAAAAACCTAAAAGATCTATACGGACGCTACGGAGATCTGGCCGAAATCGAGTGATTTAATATTATCGTGGGTGGTTTCATGCGCCGATTCTTTTCACCTATGGGAACTTCCGGGACACAGCCCGCCCCAAGATGCCATTACTGTTGACAACAGGGATGTTGTCGACGCGGAAACCAGAGGGAATGAAAATGCCACCGCCCACGCGGACCGAAGAGTTTCCCTTGGTCGACTCGTCACTACACCAACCCCATTTACCGGCGTAGATCCGCTCATTATTCGCTACCAGGTTTAGCACTGCTCCGGTAAATAGCTCTATCGCTCTGCTTGTGCGGTAGTTAGGGTGCGTGGCAAGGACTGCCTCTTGTTCAGCATAGTCCTTAGAGAACATTCCTGGCAGCGGAAACTTAGGTATCAATACCCACTCTGATTTGCTGGTCTTCTCCTTCCAGAAATCTTTATCCTTGGCCCAGTCGTAATTTCTTAATCCCTTAATGCCTTTCTCGTTAAGAAGTTTGGCTAGCTTCTCTAATGAGATCCCTTCAGGAAGTAACAGAAGTAAATGCGTATCTTTAACGATTTTCAAAACTTGATGTTAAGAGCGCGTAATAAAATGAACTCCTGCTGCGATAAGCTATATAC
Source organism: uncultured Bdellovibrionales bacterium (assembly GCA_964549925.1). Classification (GTDB taxonomy): domain Bacteria; phylum Bdellovibrionota_C; class UBA2361; order UBA2361; family J135; genus CAZJXY01. Next base: position 2,638 of record CAZJXY010000165.1, read on the forward strand.
CCAACGATAACAGGTTTTGCTGTAAAAACCTGTTATCGTTGGGCGAGCAAAATAATGGCAAAGCCATTTTTTGCCGCAGAAAATAAATACTCTGGCATAAAACTTAGTCAAAACCGTTTAGGTTTTGACCCTGCTGTTAAGGAAAAACTCGCTATGCCAGAGTATATATGGCCTGCGACTTTGTTACGCACTCTAAGTTATAACTCAATCTTGGCTAACCATTCTGCCAGTGGGCGCACTTTTACTTTGCCAATATCCATCGACCGATGCAGATTCTTAACAAGCTGGAACGAATGTACAGGTTTCAGTCGTTCGGTTAAGTACTTAATGCCAGGCGATAAATCTGTCTCTGAGCTTTTAACTTCTATACACGCAAGCACCTTTGAGCCCTCCGTTACCACAAAATCCACTTCTCTATGATTACTGTCACGGTAATAGTGTAGATTTAACTCTCGGCCCCGGACATCCCGCTGAAAAAGGCACCATTTCAGGAGGGTCAATGCGCAAAGATTTTCTAGTCTTGCTGCATCACCATTATGAGCCGCACTGCAGTCAAAAAAATAGCACTTGGGCTCTTTGCGTATACTTTTTGCTAACCCCTTAGAATATGGTCGAAGTAGAAAAATCAGATACAGTTTCTCTAACAGCTCTACCCAAGCTTTAGCAGTCGGAGCGCTGGTCGCTAGATCCCTCGCTAAATTTGAATAAGCTATCTGACCGCCTACCCGGTCACGCAAGAGCTCTAGCAAGAGTTCTACGCCTTTTAAATTACTGATATCTGATAGATCCCTTAGATCCTCACGTAAGACCGTACTAAAACGATCAACTAAAAAGCGTCTGGAATTTTCCGGGTCAAAAAAACTCTCCGGAAAGCCTCCATGGGTAAGTAAGAAATCAAGATGCTCTTGGGGGGTGCGTTCTGGCTTCATGCTGCAAGCCTCAGCCACATCTATTGGGAGAAGGTGATAAGAAAAAGTTCTCCCGGTAAGAGCATCACCCGCCTTTCTAAATACCTCTAGACGCGCGCTTCCTGTTACTAAAATAGCCGGTTTATTATTAGAATGGTCGATTATTCCCTTCAAAAAGTTTTTCCATTTTCGGAACTTGTGGAGTTCATCAAGTATTAAGAGCTGCACACCCTTTTGCCATGTCTGGGCTACAATCACCTTACGGTCTAACAAAACATCATAATTTAGATACTCAAAGTCAGGGCTCAAAGATTTTGCAAAAGTGGTCTTTCCAACTTGACGTGGACCGCTTAAAAGTACCGTTTTTTTTAGCAAATCTTTCTTAACTGTTTCAAATATATACCTAGGCATAGGAGAATTATAAAGGATACTTTATTTTACGCAAGAGAATTATAAAGTGTGGTTTAGAAATACCCGATGGCCGTACTTTAAAGATAAAACATGTTCTTCAATCCAATTCTCCGGGAAGCTAAGTAACATTACTAGGGGTGGGTCTGGTGTAAAATACCAGGCAACAGTGGCCAACCTTTACCGATTTTAAATCTATCGTCCGTATTTTCAGCAACTTAGCCCACCCACTGATAGCACACCCCCCTTCAGAAAAAGCTTAAGAATTCCGATGATTTCGTAGAGGAATATTAAGAGCGTAGGGAGTGATCCGCCGACATTTTGTCAGCGGTGCGAATTATTGTTTTTGTAGATGAACTCACCACTGGGAGCTAAAAAACCTGTTCCGGGCAAACCTGGCAGCGCGCAGCCGGGTCGTCAACTTTCATCCGTGGCCGGCGGACAAAGAGCGCCGCGTCCAGGATCGAAAGAAGACACTCTCGACTTTGTCCTAAAGCAAGTCTTAGCGGATGCCGCCAATGCCCAAGCACAAGAAGACGAGCAAAAAGAAGTTGTAGACGAAAGCGTCGCTGCGCCTCTAGTTCAACTGGTGAATTCGTTACTTAAGGAAGCCGTTAAGCGTAATGCCTCTGACATGCACATTGAGCCATTCGAAGGAATTCTTCGAGTACGGTTTCGAATTGATGGTGTACTACACGAAGTCCAAAAACTACCGTTCCGTCTTACATCGGCCGTAGTTTCAAGAATGAAGATCATGGCGGATATGGACATTGTGGAAAAAAGAATTCCGCAGGATGGATCAATTCGTTTTCGCTCGCCCGATGGGGTCGAGGCAGATTTCCGCGTAAACACCCTGCCTTCTGTGTTTGGCGAAAAAATTGTATTACGGGTGCTGGGAAAGACTAATTTAAATAACGATCTTTCAAAACTTGGATTCCCTGAAACTCAGCTTAAAACTTTCAGGAAGGCGATTCAAAAACCAGATGGTCTAGTTCTCGTAACCGGCCCAACCGGATCGGGAAAAACCACCACTCTCTATGCTGCTCTAAATGAATTAAACGACATAAGCGTAAGTGTTTTCACCGCCGAAGATCCGGTAGAAGGTACGTTGGCTGGAATTACTCAAGTTCAAGTAAACGATGCGGTTGGATTAAATTTCCCCTCGATCCTTAGATCACTCCTTCGACAAGATCCCGATGTAATCTTAGTTGGTGAGATTCGTGATAAGGAAACGGCTGAGATCGCAATCAAGGCCTCACTGACCGGCCACTTGGTGCTTTCTACGCTTCATACCAACGACGCTGTGGCAACTATCTTTAGATTGCTCAACATCGGCATTGAACCGTATCTAATCGCCTCATCAGTAAACGCTATCGTTGCACAACGCTTGGTTCGAAAGATCTGCGAAAACTGCAAGGAACAGCGTCAGCTCACTCCTGAAGTTTTAAAGAGTCTAGGGCTTGCCGAAAGTGCTCTTGGCCAAAGCACGGTTGCACACGGCAAGGGATGCGATGTCTGCACTAACACTGGCTACAAAGGTAGAGCTCCGCTTTACGAGATCCTCTCTCTCTCTGATGAGCTTCGTACCCTTATCTTAAAAGGGGTCAGTAAACGTGAGTTGAAGCACCTAGCTAGAATTCAAGGGATGGTGACATTGCGCGGTGCCGGTATGCAGCTTGTACGCCAAGGAATTACCAGTATCGAGGAAGTTTTGGGAATTACAAATGAGGATGAAGAAGAATCTAATTAATTTTTTAAATTTTTCGGGAGAAAATTATGCCAGAAAAAATAATGGTTGTTGATGATGATAAGGAGCTCTTAGGGTTAATTCGTGAGATGTTAAAAGCTCATGGATACAATGTTACGACCTTCGAGAGCGGCGAGTTAGCTCTGCAGGCTATCGATGCGAAGACAGAAGACTCAAAGTTCGATGTTATCTTCCTCGATCTGATGATGCCTGGCTTAAGTGGCTTTAAGGTAATCGAGGAATTAAAAAAGCGACCGCACGCTTCAGAGATCCCCGTTATCATGCTTACGGCGCGAGATAGCGGAATGGATATGATTTCTGGATACCAAGCGGGAGCCAACTATTATCTTCCGAAACCGTTTACCCGAAGCCAATTGGTTTATGGTGTAAACCTGGTTGTTCACGGAGAAGAGGAAGCCAAAGCGGCCTCCGGCGAAGCAGAGGGAACTCAAAATTTAGAGGATTGGTTCGAGGGCAGAAATCGATAGTTGAGGATTTTTAGGTTTAGGTGTCATGAGTAAACTACTTATAAAACGGGTTATTCCGGCCAAACACTTGGTTATTTCTACCGACTGCCCTAGTGGAAAGGTGTCGATGTTGATTGACGAGACAGGCGACAGTCTTATTCCTTATCAGCAGGTCCTAAGCGGGAAACCTACCGCCGAACGCTTCACCATTACCCTCGATGACCAACCATTCAACCCCAACGAACATACGTTAATCGGTTTCGGCGAAAGGCTGCCGGAAAAGATCGGAATGCGGGAGTATCTACTAAGCCTCGGTGCTCCAGAGGGAGAGATCGAGGGAATTTTAAATCGCTACGATCTTACTCAACACTCCTACTTAAGCTGCGCTCAATTACCTGCGACGCAGTCTCGGCAGCTACAATTCATCGCTCTGAGGTACAGTAACGCAAAGGTAGTAATCGTAAACGATCCGTTTCAACCTTTTAGCGGAAGATGGCGTGAGCAGTTTGCAGAAGAGCTGGTTTCTGAGACGACATCCAAGGGGCGAATAACGATCGTAATGAACTTAAGCTTTTTACCTCAGCGTTGGGACAAAAACCCACACGTATCAAACTTAAAAATTGGAAACGCCGGAAGAAAGGTTGAAAAGCCAGTCGAGCCAAAACCTCAAACGATTGAACAGGCAGCTGAAAAGAGTCTTCAAGCCGTTGCCGCTGAGGCCGAGGATCCTGCAAAACTAGCCGGGTATGATCAACACCGAGACGTAGTAAAAGTGCCAACAGTGTTGGTAAAAGTTTGGAAAGTTCCAAAGGATTATATATTTGAGCCCCTGGCGAAGATGACTCAAGGGATGCGGTCGTTAGCAGGAGCTTTGGCGCTTTCATGCTTGGCTTTTTTGGTCGTGTTAATGGGCGTTGTGATGTTCCCTCAACTCTCAGAGTATCGAAACAAACTCGTGCAGATAGCAGCAAAATTTGATCCGGACTTAGGCAAGCGCTTGGCCTCTTCCATAAATTCAAACCCGACACCGCCTGACGCCGAGGGTCCAAATGCGGAGAGCGGCAACGAACCGAAATCCGAAGAGCAAGAAACTGACGATTCCTCTCTGCAGGCAAGCGAAGAAGAAACTACGGGCACCGAAGCTTCAGATATCGTAGCAGTCCTAAACAACCAAACTGAAGAATCTGAAACCGTGCTGACGGAAACTGTAGATTTGCAAACGTCAGAGAGGCCCTCAATTTTTATAGT
>CAZJXY010000166.1:0-7412 GCA_964549925.1 uncultured Bdellovibrionales bacterium
AGGCGGATTAGCTATGTAAATTTTTTTGAAATAAAATATGTCATTTCAAATGAGTATTAAGTGATGAGATACTCGATTCTTGAGCTGCGTGAAATATTCCACTTGGTTTTCCTCGAGCATCTCCTTCGTCGAACAGATCCAAAACTCTACATCTTAAAAGGAGGGGTAAATTTAAGGTTTTTTCTTGGGAGCCCGAGATATTCGGAGGATATGGACCTCGACGTCTTGGGTGGTGCTGTCACTACACTTAAAAAGAATGGATACAAAATTCTCTCCGATTCGAGCTTTCTTCGCAGTTTAAGGACATACGGAATATCTCAAGTCTTGCCTAATGACCCGAGCAAAGCGAAACACACAGAAACTACTCAACGATTCAGAGTTAGGCTAGAGCTAGACTCTGGGGAGAGTCTTCCAACAAAAGTTGAGTTTTCAAGGCGCGAGCCAAAAAATAGCGACTATCTGATCGAACTGATGCCAAGTGAAATTGCTATGAGATACCACCGTATCGGGTTCATGGTTCAACATTATTCCGGCAAAGTTGCAGCTATCCAGAAGGTGCTGGCTTTAGGCTCCCGCTCAGTTTCCCAAGCACGGGATGTCTTTGATCTCGATCTTCTCATGCGATCCGGAATGATTAACTCAAGGCTTCTTCAAGCTGAATGCAGGATTGAAGATATGGCTGGAGCGAGAACCGCGCTTTCTAGATTAAAATTTGAAGACTACTTAGGTCAGGTGGTTGAGTACTTGGAGGATCAATACAGGAAGGAGTTCGAGAGGAAAGAGTATTGGGAGCAGATGGTTAATCGGGTTACGCAGGTATTGACCAATGGCTAGCGCTTTTCTCTTAAATCAGAGCTCTGTTGTCTTTGACACTCGTGACTATGCATTAGTGCATGCAATCTCCTACTCTTCTGCAAGTCATGTGCTTGCACGCTTGGATAAGAAGGGGTTGCTCGCGCGAGTGACTAGAGGGGTCTGGGTAAATCTGCATCATCCATTCTACTCCCCATTTTGTACGATCCATAAGCTGCTCGCTGAAGAGCAGGGCTATATCTCGTTTCTCCTGGCGCTGCACCTTCACGGATTGATTTCGCAGATCCCAGGTTCGATTCAGGTTGCAACGACCGGCCGAGCGCGAAAACTGAAAACTAGTGTTGGGATTTATGAGTTCTTCCAGATAAAACCAGAGCTCATGCAAGTTGGGATAGTTTGGAGTAATTCAAAGGTTCCGTATCGAATTGCTACGCCAGAAAAAGCATTGTTTGATACGCTTTATGTCTCAACACGCCGAGGGAGACGATTTGCTTCACTTCCGGAATTTGATTTTGATTCGGGAAATTTAAGCAAAGAGAAGTTTGATAAACTTCTGGCTGATTCGAAAATTCCACTCTCGCTAAAGACTGCAATCAAGCAGCGAGCTTTGGGAATCTTCAGTAATTTATAACCAGATACTCCCGCACAGCGCCACGCTTTGCGGCCTTTGAATTAATAAAGCGAGGGGCAAAGCACTCAACAATCTTAAACCCCTTAAATAACTCTTTTACACAGTCACTTCCAGAATTGCTCAACATCACATTCACATGAGCTGCATCGAGCTTGCGATAAATCTCGGCCAATTCCTCCTGTTCTTTGGGGCCAAACCCAGCTTTGGTGTAGTCAGTGAAATTAGAGGTCTTAGTGAGCGGAACATACGGCGGATCAAAGTAAACAAAATCTCCGCGCTGCAAAAACTCCCAGGGGAACTGTTGAAAGGGAAGGTTTTCTAAAATTACCCCCTTTAGCGCATCGGAACAGGCATAGATATTTTTCTCATTGACTATTTTTGGATTAGTGTACCTTCCGAAAGGCACGTTAAACTCGCCCCTACTGTTTACGCGATAGAGGCCGTTAAACCCGACGCGATTTAAGTAAATCATCCGCGCAGCTTGCTGCACTAACGGTAAACCTTCAGGATTCTCGGCTCGAACTTTATAGTAGTAATCTTTATCGTAGACATGTTGCTTTAGCGCAGAGATCACTTGAGCAGGTCGATCCCTTACTGCGCGATAGGTATTAATCAGTTCTTCATTTAGGTCAGCGATTATGGCGCGTTTTGGAGCGAGATGAAAAAAGAGCGCTCCTCCGCCAAGGAACGGTTCAACGTAAGCCCCAAAACTTTTAGGCAGATGTTCGCTCATCTGGCTAAGAAGCATACGCTTTCCACCAGCCCATTTTAGAAAAGGCTCGGCATGCAGCGCCTGAAATTGAAGCCCTGGCTTAGTTTTAAGTGCTTTTGAGGTAGCCATACTTTAAGTGAGTTATAGCTTAAGGGAAACTCACTTAAAAGCGCAAATGGCGGGAATTCACCGTTGCAATTTTGCATCGTGATCTTCCGTTATTAACCATGTTATCACCAAGGGGATGAGAAACTTTGACTTTATAGTGATAGGTGCCGGGATTGTGGGGCTAAGTTCCGCCTATCACCTCACCCGCAAATTTCCAGGGAAAAAGATATTAGTTCTTGAGAAAGAGTCAAAGATTGCTGCTCACCAAACCGGGCATAACTCTGGAGTAATTCATACCGGGATCTACTATAAGCCCGGAAGTGCTAAGGCCTTAAATTGTACGACCGGAAAGAAATTGTTGGAGCAGTTTTGTAAGGAACATAAGATTCCGTATCAGATCTGCGGAAAAATAATAGTAGCTGTCACGGAGAATGAACTCCCGCAACTAAGTAAGATCCCTGAGCGCGGGGTGGCTAATGGCGTCAAATGCTGCATAATCAATGCGGATGAAATGAGAGAGCTTGAACCGCACGTTTCGGGGGTGAAAGCCTTACATGTGCCGGAGGCAGGGATAATCTCATATCCCTCCGTGTGCGAGAAGTTAGCTGAGTTAATCAAGGCTTCAGGCGGAGAGATTATGCTCTCTTCACCGGTAGTAAAGGTTGTGACTCCAATCACCGATCCGATCGTAGTTATCACTAAGGAAAACGAGTTTTCTTCGAAATTTTTGATAAATTGTGCCGGGATCTACAGCGATAGAATTGCAAGAATTTGCGACGTTCGGACAAAAGTGAAGATGGTTCCTTTTAAGGGGGAGTATTTCGAATTGAGTGAGGAATCAAAGCACCTCTGTCGAAATTTAATCTATCCGGTCCCTGATCCAGATTTTCCATTTTTAGGGGTGCATTTTACCCGGATGATAAGTGGGGATGTCGAATGCGGGCCGAATGCAATCTTGGCCTTTGCTCGGGAAGGTTATGGCAAGTGGGAGACTAACTTCAGAGAGCTTTTTGAGACGCTCACCTACTCAGGGTTTTTAAAACTCGCTTTAAGGCATTTTGGCCAGGGGGCGGCGGAGTTTCACCGCTCCATGAGTAAGGCTGCCTTTGTAAGAGCTCTACAGCGGCTCGTGCCGGCGATTGAGGGGAGACACCTGAGTGAAGCACCCTGTGGCATTCGGGCTCAAGCCGTAGCCCCGGATGGGAAGTTGGTGGATGATTTTGTGATAGAGACCAGCGGCAGGATGGTGCATGTGTTAAACGCCCCTTCTCCCGCTGCCACGTCATCTCTAAGTATAGGCGAAACGATAGTTTCAAGGATAAGCGGTGTTTAGGGGATTCTTCCGTTAGGCTTCATCGTCTAACGATTTTTTTAATCGGGTGGCTGCACGTTCGATCTGATCCAATGAGTTTGGAGTAAATAGTAAGTAGCGACTATTTAAATAACCGGGCTCAAATTTAGGTTTAACGTGGAATTGGAGTTTGTCTAAATAGTAAAAGGGAGCGGAGAGTAAGATCAGGACTAGTACTGATAGGCTGCTAACAATGACTGCCTTTTTTTTGGATATTATACTTGTCCACTTCAATTGAATGTAAATCAGAAGGAAGTAACAAAGGAAGGTCAAAACCGGTACTAAAGGAGAGAGATCTATCTTTGGAGAGAATGAAAAAATCATCAACTCAATCAGAGGTACGAGTAAGGTGCAGACTAAGAGTATGATACTGGAATAGTATATCTGTCCCTTAAATGTCGTCGGTGATCTGGAAAACTTGGCGCCTAACCAGACATAAAAAGCGCTAATTAAAACTCCAATAGACGATCCAAAGATCATGGCCGAAACAAGAACTTTAAACTGAGGTTCGTGCACAGCACTATAGTTCTGGGTGAAATACCAGTTGGCCACGATCCCCAAGCTACACAATATTAGCCATATAGTTGCTTTCCACCCGGAGACTGAAGGTGGCTGGGGTTTTATATTTGCATTTTCTGTTTCAGGCTGGTTCATTTCGCCCCGGTTCTCTTGATTTCACTTAAAATTCTCTGGGTAAATCGCAGGTAGTCAGGGAACGTTACTGCGGTCAATACGATACTACTTTGTAGCGCTTCTGTTTCTCCCTCTAGTCCCACCACAGTTACGACTCCATCGTACAGCGATTCTTGGTCAGCCTTGAAGCGCTTGTGCTTTCTAAGGCACTGCCAAATTTTCAGCGGGATGGTGTTTATTGAGATTATACTATCTTCACACTTAAATCCGGAAAAATCACGTTTCGACCCGTCGAAATTAGGAACGGACTTAAGCAAGTAATCGCGCGATAGGGCGTTGAATTGAAATCCATTCAATTGGGTTGATGTCAGCAGTAAGTGGCGAAATGAGACAGCACCCGCCTCAAGATCCTGGTCGACAAAGACTTCATCTCCCGATGAACAGCCGAGATATCTGGCCGTATCCATATCTCCTTCATCGAAGTCGCTCCAACAATCTAAAATTCCCTCCATGCTTCCGGGGAGAAGATACGGGCCTAGTTCCGAGCTTGAAAAGTTATTGCTCAATATACGATCGACTAGTGCATGGGTATGTGTCCTAAGCTGAGAGCCAATCTCAGAGCGCACTTCTTTCCTCTTCTCCTTAGTTTCAGTCTTTGCGTCTGAGGTTAGGGAAGTTCCAGATTCCACCAGTTTTTGGACGAATTTTGCTGGAACAAGAAAGCTAACTTCGTTACCGTAGGTACTTACGTTTACCCCGACTACCTTGCCGCCTTCCTCTATTGCCGGACCACCGCTCATTCCTGAATTAACTGCACCAGAGAAGTGCAATCTCTCGGGGAATGTTCTCTCGGCGACTCCGTTAAAGGTACCCTCGATGATAGCTGAACCAAGATCAAGCGGATGGCCGAGCGAGAATAGTTTTGCACCCTGGGCCGGCTGCTCCTCTGCGAACTTAAACATGATTGAAGACCCTACTGAGGTAGAGAGCACCGCGAGGTCGTTAATTAAGTCAAAGCCTAAAATCGAGAGTTGTCCGTCGGTTCCAGAGTTTGTTTCAATCTCTAACTTGTATCGCTCTGGGTATCTTAAATATTCTGCTACAACATGATAATTTGTAATTAACTTATTGGCTGAAACGAAAAACCCCGAACCTACCGAGGCTCGCTCTTTCGAGCTCTTATCGATCAAGGAGACGCGAGCCAACGCGCTTTTATATTTTTCAAAAAGCTTGGCGCTGCTTGTCCCAGTTCTGCTGGATTTTCGTGTCTCTATAGGTGAGGCCGAAACCGTCGCGCCGAGTGTTAGAAGAGAGCAGATGAAAAGTGCGATAATGCGCATAAAAGTTGAGTGCTATAACTAAATAACAGGGGTAATCGACCCGCTTTCTCGATACCTTGAATCACAGTTTAAGGTCGATTCAGGCTCTTTGACTATGGTATAAATTAGGTTCGCTTTTAAGTGGGGTATTTACCGAACAATCGGCAGGAAAGATTCGATCGAGCGAAGAGGATATTACTTAGCTCTTTAAGCCGATGGAGTAGCAGCTGTTACTGGGTAACGGCCCTCCCGCCTAGGGAGCCAAAGTGCCTCTGATAGAGGCTCTATTTCCTTTGCTATGTTACCTCCTCTCCATAGCGCGCTAACCTTTCAAGAAAGAATTCGTTTGACCACAGACCCAGGAAATTCGGGTCGGATACGAAAGGGAGTGTATCTGCCATTGCGCGTTTAACATCCAAAGCCTCGATCCTTTTCTCGAGCTCCGCCAACACCCAGCTTAATTCAATCTTTTCCCCAACTAGGCCGGCATATGGGCCAAATTGAGCCAAGGCATTGCCAAGAAAAGTTAAGTTAATCTTTGTCTTCCAACCTAAGTAGCGGGCGAAGTCAAACCAGTCCCTACCTTTGACATACTTGCGACATAGTAAAGCGTGAATCTTTCCAGCAAAAAGGCTTGGCATGTCATGGCACACCACGGAAAAGTCGACTGGGAAAGGACAGAGACGATTTTCAACTTTAGCTCCTAGAGGTGGATTAACATCTAACTCTAGCTTAACCAAAAATTTCTGCTTCGAATCGATTGGGTTATTTAATTTAAGTACCAGACCAAGCGAACCTGTTTTTATAAAAGCTTTCTTAACTGCTGAGTCGGCTTTTGAACGATCGGTCACCTCTGCATTCACGCCCCAAGCCGCAAGTTCTCCCACCACTGCTTGAGTTAATTTATCCAACTTAAAATTCAGGTCAGGTCTAATCAGGGCGAAATCAAGATCCTCTGAGAAACGATCTAGTCCGTAAAAGATTCTTAAGCAGGTACCGCCATGAAACGCTGCAACTTTAAATAGTCCGTGGCGACTCAGCCCAAATAGAGCCAACTCTTGGATAATCTCCTTAGCAGCATTAAGCTGGTCGATATCAGTTGCAGTATAAAAAGACTCTAGCCTTCGAAGGATTAGGGTGTGAATGGTAGATTTCATTGGGACCCCATTTGTAGTTTTGCGCAGAGCTGCTGAATTCTCAATGAAAAAGTATTAACTTTGTATGTTAAGGAGAGTTCCTTAAGCAGATCTATATCAAGCGAAGCTAGAGCAGATTCTTCGATCCTTAAGGATTCGGTAAGGAATGAGATCGCGTCACTGCCAAAATAATCCAGGTACAGTTTATCAAGAATCGCCTTTTCAGCTGTGGCCATAAGTACATGAGCACCTCTAATTTCAGTTGAAAGCGTTCCAAATGGAAAGGATGATTCAGGGATACTCCTGTAAATGAATAATCCAAAATGATTCTTCATCTGCCTGGGTCTTTTTGAGGTGACGCTTGTTACGGATCTTACGGCTTCGGGAATTAGATCGTAATGCGAGAGCGCCGATTCCAAGGAGATGTAAGACGGGCCATAGAGTAAGTTAGCTACTTGAAAAGTCGAGGGCTGAAAGCGTTGGTCGTTAAGGGCGAATAATCCCCGCTTGAGTTGAATTAAATCTCCAGATTTGATCAGGCGATGGATCTTTCCGTGGTATGCGCTACCACTGCCCAGCAGGGTGCGAGCCTCAGCTTCCCCAAAAACTGGAATTTTGATGTTCCTTCTGAGTATTTCGAGTGGGCGCATAGGATAATTAAAAAAGATAATGTGCTTATATAACTATAGATCATAATACACGATACTTC
>CAZJXY010000167.1:0-7396 GCA_964549925.1 uncultured Bdellovibrionales bacterium
GTGGGCATGGCAGTGAAGCTCTAACTTTTCGAATTTCTTCCGAGCCCAGAGGATTTGAGTACATGGAGATATAGCTTCAGTTTGATCGACGTTCTTATCCCACATCGAGATCTGAGCCTCACCCACCGGCTCGGGCAGCGATAATTTCTTTAAAATGTATTCTATCTGAGAATTCGGCTGATCAAATGCTCGATGATAATACAACTTAGTCCACTCATGGCAGACTTTGTCTTCATCTAACCCCGAGTGGATATAAGAATTAATTATACTTAAGTCAGACTGGTTCATCGGGAATAAGGGATGTGCTGGCTCAATGCTGGGATTTGTAATCTCTATGACAGTCAGGCTATCGCGGAAATACTTTTTATTGTCAGTATCCTTTCCCTCGTAAAATAAAGTTCGAAAAGTCTTTATCCAAGCTTCGTTAGTAGTTTTAGCACTTATGCTCAGCATATTTCACTCGGTTTATATATCAATCCTTCGTCCGCGACTTAACTCGACTTCTCTAACGGCAGTTACGATCCTATCCCAATCTGGACAAGGAACTACGTGAATTCCAAGGTCGGGCGCCGAATTATGACCAAGAAGATACACCGTTCCGCGATATGACCCAGGGATTCTCTCTACCACATCCAAGCGATCCTCAACTATGCTATCGATTTGCGGATATCGTCTACAAATTTCTTCGCCTTTCCAAAAATTTGCACCGTCTCTATTCATACCGATAGGTCTAGTAATTAGCTCAGCCTTGGGAAATCCCTGCATTTCAAGCCACTTCAAAGTTGCATCTCTAACTTCCACTGGTCGCATGGAGAGGTAAAACCCAACCGGCTTTACGTTGGAATGAATTTCTTTCACTGCGTCGACCGCTCCGGGCATGGTGGGCAGGGTAAGATGTAGATCGCAATTTACCATCGCCCTCTCCATCCAATCCATCGCTTGAGGATTGTCTCGCCACTCCGGGACGTTTTGCGCAAATTGATAACGGTCGATCAGTTGTTGCTCACTTGCATCCTGCGATAGTGGAAAGTGCAGCTTTAACTCCCGAATCCAGAAGCGCACGGTGTCAGCTAGGGTTTCGTCGATATCTAGGGCTAGCGCGCCTCTTCTAGCTCCCCCAGTATTAACTTCTAACACAAAAATCCAGCCTCTCTTGATTGATATGTTGAGTTTACGGGAGCAGAAATCTCTAGTCAAATTGAGGGTCTGACTCATAAGTTCAGTTTGATTAGTAATTTTGATTATGTGAAACTCCCAACCAGGATTCACCTATGCTTATTCTGTTAAGTGGAAAGTCAGGGATTGGCAAAAGCACCATCCTCTCAAAACTAAATCAGATCTCAAAAGGGGAGTTGGACGGGATTTTGGCTCAAGAGATCTTAGATAGCAATTGCCAACGCTTGGGCTTTGCGGCAGAGATCTTAAATCGCTCCGAAAAACCGGTGATCTTTGCGGAAATAACGAGAGATCCCTCAAGAATGCAGATTGGTGAGTTCTCGGTAGAGCTTGAGGCAATCGACCGGTTCATTGTTCCTCAAATTGAGAGCGCACTGCAATCGGGGAGAGTGACAATAATTGATGAAATCGGCCGAATGCAGATGTTATCTCCGAGTTTTCGCTCACTGACTGAAAAGATTGTAGCCGCAGATTCATTGGTGATTGCAACGATTGTCCACGACCCGGAGCCGTGGTCACTACCTATAAAAAACCATCCTAACGCGGTAGTAATTACAGTGGACACGCAAAATCGAAATGCACTACCCGGCCTTTTATTAGAGTTACTACCGGTTACCAACCAACTTAAGGTGCTGAGTAGGTTGCAGCTTGAACGGGCTTGTAAGATGTTAGCTCGATACTTCAACTCTGGGTCTGTTGTCTCCATTCAAAAGTTCGCGCAAAACACCCTGCGCTATATGCGGGAAAACCGGATGGAGCGCCAGGACGGCCAGCGCTACTTGGTTCATGGGGACCATGGTGATTACACCGTGACAAACGACGCCGGAGAGTATCAATGTAATTGCCCGGTTGCATCTGGCGCAGGCAACCTAGCGGCGCTGGAGTGTTCCCACATTCAGCTCGTACAACTTTCAAAGTAAACCGGCTCTACAGTTCACTTTTGGTGGCGTTGGCGGGCTCTGGCATCTAGCCCACCAAGATCAGATTGTGTTGACTCCAATGTAATGGTCAAGTATCAATAGTCCCGTTTCAAATGTAGTAAGTCGAAAAAGTAGTTATGTCCCCATCCTTTGGCCGTGCGCTCGACCCAGAACGGTTTGCAGACCTGCAGCGTACGCAATTGGCCCGAAATCCAGAACACATCCGCGCCGAGGCGGAGCTGCTGGTTATAAAGCGCGACCTTCATTGGAACTCACCGTACAGCGAGATCTCGACAATTCGAAACGAATTACAGCGCTGTGATTTGCCGCTGCTTTCGACTCCATCGATCGCTCCGTTACCAACCCAGGTTCTCGGGAAGCGAGCCGATTGGAGTTACTTGATTTTTTTGGATTACTCCTCTGGAGAGCATCATTCCGCCCTGGTATTGGGCGACGTTTCACGAAACTGCTTAGGGGACGGAGAGAACGTCTTGGTGCGAGTTCATTCCTCATCAAAGTTAAGTGATATTTTCCTTGGAAAGAATTCTGACTCAGCCCATCGTTTTGAGCAAGCAATGGCCCAGATCGTCCAGGAAGGACGAGGTATCATACTTTATTTAGAGCAGGATGGTAGGGGCCACGGAACTATTGCGCAGGCCGAAGCACTAAAGAGAAGGTATTATTTTGACGGAAGCTGTATCAAGGAGCGGACTGATCCTGCTACTGGGTCCCCAATATCAGTGGAGCGTGCCTTCTCTCAAGCTGGGTTCGAACAGGACAGTAGGGATTATCAAGCCGCAGGCGAAATTTTAAAAGCGCTCAGCGTTAAATCAATACGATTGTCCACCCATTCCCCGGAGAAGGCAATCGGGATTGCATCCTGCGGAATTCAAGTTGCCCTCGAGGGCACAGATCTTACTTTTCCTGCTCAGAAACCCAAAGCGGCAAACACTGAATTCATGCCCCACACTCTTGAATCTCCCTCGACTTGGAACGGGGATTTAAACTTGGATCAGGTTTACGATTTCCCGTCGTCAGAGCGACAGAAAGAGAGGGTAAAGTACCGACTTGAAGCCCATTGCCGAACACTTGATGCGGAAGTCCGTATCCCCTGGGAAACGGTTGCAAAAAACAGAGTGACTCTTGAGCTCGCCGAGAAGCCCTTAGTGCGGCGACTATGCGTGGCGCCAGCACCTACTGAGCGTGGTGATTGGACGATGGTGAGTTACGGCGATTACACAACTGGTGAGATTCATAGAGCTTTGGTTTTCGGTGACCTTGAGAATGGTAGTCTTGGGGACGGTAAGGATGTGATGCTTAGAATCCACTCGTCCTGTAAGACAAATGAGATTTATCACGCGATTAATTGTGAATGTAAGGCTGAGCTCGAGATGGCCATGGTTGCTATCCAAAAGGAAGGAAGAGGGGTGTTGCTCTATCTGGATCAAGAAGGTCGCGGTACCGGCATTTTTGGCAAAACCGCGCAGTTGCGGGGTATGTATCGATTTGAATCAGAGCATCAGATCACTGAAGTTATTGACGCGCGGACCAACGAGCCTGTGCAAACCGTAGCTGCTTACACCAAAGCCGGATACCCGGCTGAGGTACGTGATTTTTCCGTGGGCATTGGGATCCTACGTGACCTCAAGGTTGAATCGGTGCGTATTATGACTAACAACCCGGCAAAGACAGCGCCGCTTGAACGAGCCGGTATCGCGGCAACTCCGATATCGATTATTGCGGATATAGCCAATGCCCCTTCTGCCGACACTTTGCGTAGAGAGTTACGGGATAAGGCCACTTATCTTGGACATACGATTACCCCGGATCAATTGAGTTAAAATTTAGCTTCTTCTCAGGCTAAGCGCCGAGCTTTCGAGCCAAATTTCGAAGAGCAGTATTCGATTGAAGCGGCCCCTCACTCATCGGCAAAAGATCAGAGATCTTACAAACAACCACCCGCTCCACTCCCGGAGCACCCATAACGATGTCCATATCATATCCAAAGATCTGCGCTCGATCGAAAAGGTACTGACGGGCTGTGCCCGAGGGGGGAACAATTCCTGCGGGTGAGCTCACATCCGCGCAGATCGCCAATGCTTTGTATCCATCGTAACCGTCTGAGATACCGAGTGTGAGTGCCGATAACACCGCACCAAATTCACCCACCGAGGGATCGCCATCGTATACTTTGGCAGCTTTAACTACTTTGCTGTTTGAAGCAAGAAGTGCAGCACCTTCGCGTGCGCTTCCACTTCCCTGAATGCAGCGCTCCTCGGCTTCTAGTAAAAGATACATCAACGCATCGCCGTCTAGTTCAGTAGGCGGATTAGTAACAAGCTCTGCTCTTGTAAGAATCTTTAAAGAAGGCAAGAGAGTATGAGGCGCTGCTATTTCCGTCTCAAGCAAGTTCGGCGTGCCGAGCGTCAAAGGATAAACCGATCCCACTGTCGTGCGATAAATTATATCTTTATGTGTCGATGATAAGATTACCGGGGTATCAGCCTCAGCATAGTGACTGATCAGATGGCGACACGATCCGCACATGCAGATTGGATCCAAGTTCTTAGCGGACTCTCCCTCACGGCCGGTAATAATCGCAATTAGATTGATTTTTTGCAGACCTTCATTTCTCATCTTTATCACAGCGGTCTTTTCCGCACAGTGCTTCTCGCGATCGCCGCCTTCAACGTTGCATCCCCAAATTCCAGAAATTCCGCTTCGTATCGCTGCACCAACCTTTCTAGCGGTATAAGGGACATGCGCCTGCCCCATGCCGAGCTCTGCGTCAAACAGGGTAGATCTCTCATCACAAGTCAGGGAGTC
The DNA here is from genome assembly GCA_964549925.1 of uncultured Bdellovibrionales bacterium. GTDB lineage: Bacteria > Bdellovibrionota_C > UBA2361 > UBA2361 > J135 > CAZJXY01. The sequence goes on from CAZJXY010000167.1 coordinate 4,923, forward strand.
GAATGGAACAAGCTCGATTTTCTGAGGGGCTGGGGCTTTAATCCGATTCGGCGGCAAGGAGGCAGACAGAAGCTCTCCTAATTCAGGAACAAGCGCTGAATCCGGAACTGGTCGATGATCGATGCTGCCCAAAATTATAACTCCAAATCGATCAGTAGAATAATAGCAATGCTTAAACTAATCCATAGAAAGCGCGAGGGAATTGAAATTCTCCCTGAGCTTACGAGTTACACTTACTTTTACTCGAGCGTTGCTTAATTAAATCAGGATGATACGGTCCGAGACGCTGGAACTCAAAGACTATCTCGCTCCTGCCAGCACCGGACCAAACGAGCCGTTAATGCTCGCGCTGCTGCTTGCAGGCTCTTGGCATCGTCCACTCCATGGCCACGCGCATTTTCAAGATATCTCAAACTTAAATCAGCGACGTCAGATTCTAGACGGGTCGGATAACTCTTGCCGCTTCTCTCGGTTATCCGACGGAGATGCGCGTTTGCTAGAACCAGCTCCTTCATCTTTCTCCACCTCTGACCTTCGGCGCCGCCCGGCACGGAATTCCCCTCGCAGTACCAATACAGCGCCGCCTGGATTACTTGCCCGCCACTCAGCAGATCACTTTCCATATTACCCATAGCCAAACGTGCTGTGTTAGCTAACTTTCGCACAGTCTCTACGCTATCTATGGGCTGCTCTAGCGCCTTTTTTTTATGCTTTTGCAGATATTGCCGGTAGCGCTCGTGGACTGGGCTTACTAATTCCTTCTCCAACAAACTCCGAAATTTTTCCGCCGGATATTCAGCCTTATCAGATAGCTCCGCCCAAGCTAGATACATCAATGGCACCTTCTGCCAAATTGGTGCCCCTCGAAGGGGCATGCCCATCTCACGAAGTTCGCGTACCATAAAGGAGTTAAGAAAGCCGGGTACTGATTCGTTAATATCTTTGAGTTTAAACTCGACCGGCTCGCGCCGCGATACTGCGGACGGCTGGGACCCTCCAATCAATAGATCCCACTCCGAGACCTCACGTAGGCGGGCTGACAAAGCTGAAAAAAGATTGCTGTCAGAGTCGTCCCTGGGTACCACAATCACGGTCCCTTCTCCAAGTGCGGCTCTGGCCCACTCAGTGGCTTTAAGCAGTCCCTCTATAATTGCGGCGCGCTGAACCGGAGAAGCCTCGCGGTAAAGTGTGGCGATTGAACTAGTTTGGTTAGAGTAAAATGCAAGGTGCGGAAGCCCGAGCAAATCAGCTTTGAACTCTAGTCCGAATTCATCAAACTCCCGACTAGTTGCAGCCCCTTCCCCGATAACAGTGGTGCGTATTTGATAGCGCTGTTCGGAATTCAATTCCACTTGAATTGAAACTGGATGATCGAGGTTAACAATAACCTCCTCTCGCAGATAGAGTTCCTTTAATAGAGTGTTATACTGACTGATCAGGCGTTTGTGAGCTTGTTCCATCTGCTCACTCTTCGGGAGCTCAAGATCGGCCAGTTTTCTGTAGCAATCACGTAATTGCCCAAAGCGAAGTCCGGTCATACGCACCCCCTGGCTAAGCGTGAAGTCCGCATGATTTGATATGAGGCTGGTAATTCGGTTCATGCGGAAAGATAAAGTCTCTTCATTTCCTCGCTCACACTCAGTTTGAAGGGCCGCTGTTTCACGCAACAGAGTGATCATAAAGCCGGAGAAGCTAATTGGGGTATTTTTTCCAAGCCGAGCTTTTTCAAGCGCAATCTCTAGCTGCGAGCTTGGGCCCCAAAGCTGCTCCTCAGAGATCACACCCTTAAGTGTAGGGTGAGCAAGCAAACAATGATCGACTTCTCGGCCTAATAGCTCAATCTCCAAAGGCGAATCATTGCTCCGTAAACCATACCCATATACCCGGTGGATTGTGCGAGCCTCCGCTATACCAACAGTCTTTACCTGCTCAGTTGGGGTAGCAAGCAGAGCTTTTTGCAAACGCTGCACACTTTCGCCAGACACTCGGCCCGGAGCTATCACTTCGTTCCCAAGAATTTGCAGCATCTTTTGAGCATCAGCCTCAAAGACTATGGTGCGTATAGTAGCCAAATTTTGGCCGTGAACTTGGAGTCTTTGCAGACGCTTCTGATCAAGCTCGGGGAAAGCCTCTCTCAACAACCTGTCTCCCCAGATGGCGTTACGATCGAGAAACTTATTCTCCAGTCGTGAGATCAGCACACCAGTTCTAAGGTTGGCCGGGACAGAGTGTTCCTGATCGGGTGCTTGCACCAGGGCAGGGATCAAAAGTTTACGCACTGCAGGGACTGCTTGCCTAAGCCGCTCCTCTTCTACCCCAGAAAAAAGGCTATCGATCGCCTCTTCCAGCTGAGTAATCTCGGTAAAACCGCACTTAACTCCGATAAACTGATCAATTTGGGAGTGGTATTTCCTCGGGATAATTGGGTAAACCCGGTAGCGCGCCGCAAGTTGAGCCGCTAAATCCTCGCGAAA
>CAZJXY010000168.1:0-7355 GCA_964549925.1 uncultured Bdellovibrionales bacterium
ATTGCAAGAATTTCGTGTGATGAGTTTTCCCAGTGTTGGCGGCCGACTCGCAGTCGGCGTGACGGTAAATGATTTCGAGAGAATTTTATTATTGGATCTAAACCGCAGAAAACTGAGCGCTTTGATTGACGGGCCGGGAAATAATTCTCAACCCTCTTGGTCACCCGATGGAACTCGATTGGCCTTCACTTCAGATCGCGATGGTAATGATGAGATTTACGTTGCTGACTGGGATGGCTTAAACCAGACACGTGTAACTTTCAATCCAAGCACCGATGAGAATCCATCTTGGTTCCCAGATTCGTCAAAACTGGCTTTCTCCTCGGAAGATAGCACCGGCAGTTATCAGATTTACACTATCAGTCTTGACGGCTCTGACCGCAGCGCCATCACTAAGACAAATGGAAAGAATGCTATTCCAAACGTATCGCCGGATGGAAAATTAATTACTTATTCTACCAACCGTTTTTGGCCGGGATGGGATGTGTGTGTGTTAAACCTCTCGCAGAATGTTGAATCATGCCCACTGCAGGGGCGTGACAATTTCTGCCGTTCCGTGTGGTCGCGGGATGGAGAGTACTTGAGTTATTCGTTTGGCTCAGCAGATGAGATAAATATCGGCGTTATTAAGTACTCGAAGCTTGAAAAGTCTCAGGCTACCGGACTTCCGGGGAGAGAATATGATGCCGTGTGGTCGCCTAATGGGCAATTTCTCGCCTTTGTTGCCGAAGAGTCAACCGGGCGAAATATTTTTAATTTATTCATGGTCGAACCTGGCAAAGACAAACTCTCTGAGGTGCTCAAGTCCTCCAACTCGATGCGATATCTCTCCTGGACCAGCGCCACGACCGATTCACTAGTGGCTCGCTTTGCTCCGCCAACCGACTCGGCCTCTCCCACACCGGAACCCAGTCTCGATACTATTGATCTATTGCCGGATGAATACGTCCCAGGGTATTTGCAGAATCAGCGTTCCAAAAGTAAAAAGTAAAACAAGATATCCTCTAACTATGGAGACACGATGAAACGCAAACTGCTTTTTGGTGTGCTGCTTCTAACTATGGCTGCTTGTTCTCCGGGCTTCTATATGCGCGCGGCTTATGAGGAGACTAAAATTCTTTGGGGGCGTGATGATATAGAGGATGTGATCGAGGATCCCGACACAGCGATCGAGGAGCGTGAAAAGCTAGCTCTAGTTTTGGATGCGCGTGAGTTTGCGATCAAGATGGGTCTTGATCCAAAGAGTTCTTTCACCAAGTACTCTCACGTCGACAAAGATGTGTTGCTCTGGGTTCTTGCTGGGTCGAAGAAGGACAGCTTCTCGGTCTACGAATGGTGGTTCCCCTTCGTAGGCAAGGCGCCTTACAAGGGATTTTTCGATAAAGATGACGCCCTGAGAGAGGCTGAGTACTTACATGGGCAGCACTTTGAAACATTCCTGCGCGGCTCGGATGCGTTCAGCACCCTAGGTTGGTTTAATGATCCTGTACTGACGACCACTTTACGGAGCTCCCCAGAAAACGTGGTCAACACAGTGATTCATGAAACCCTACACAGTACTTTATGGATCCCAGGAAACGTGCCGTTTAATGAGAGTTTAGCCAACTTCGTCGGGTTACAGGGGGCTGTGGAGTTTTATGAGCAGGCAACTTCAAATCCATCGCTTAGACGCAAGGCCGATTCGAACGTCGTCGCAAAGGAACTCGAAGCGGCAAGACGTGGATTTAAACGAGAATTGTTCGTAGCAGATGTGGTAGAGAATCTCTACAATCAACTTGACGAGCTCTATAAGACCGATTTTACTCGCGAACGGAAACTTTCCCTGCGCAACGAGGTCTTCACGGTTAATGTTGAGTCACTTCGAAAGTTTTATCCTGAATTAACTATTCTGACAGAGATTAATAACGCTGAGATCATGCAGTTTAAATTTTACATGACCGGCTTACGTGAATTTCAAGCGGTTTATCTCCACCACAAAGGTGATTGGGGTAAATTTATCGCCCATATGGCAAAAGTGAAGGAAGCTCTAGAAGAAGATCCAAAGCTAGACCCATTTGATGTGATGAAGAAGGTAAAGATTTGAATGGCTTAGGGATTAAAGCGCTAGGCAAATCTCTGGGTTAAAAAGCTCCTCATCAATTCTCCCCAGATCGCAGTAAATTGACCACTGCGCCGTATTCCACCATAATCCCCAACTCTATGTATCTTCCCTTCAAAGAGCTTGCTGACCCGCTTAAGGTTGGATCCCTAGTGGTCTATGAAAATAACGGGGTCCCGATTATTGGCACCGTGGTCAGCACCGGCTCAAAGAAGCATCGGATTTTAAATCAACAAGGCACTGAGCTTGAGCTCCAGCCGGAAAGGCTGGTGTGGCTCTCAGGAGAGATTCCATCAAAATTAAAAACCTCGGCGGAAAGGGCGAGCTACTTGCGGGAACTGATCGGTAAATCGCGTGAGGCATCTAAGCTGATAGATTTGGAAAGCCTTTGGTCTAAAGTAGTCGAGCGACCCGGCAAATTCACAATTAGCGATTTAAGTCGAGTGCTCTCCGGATCCGATGGCTCTGAGGAGAGTCTAACGTTATTACTTTGCTTATATAATGATAAGAAATTTTTTAAGCGCGTCAGACATGAGTTTGAACCACGTGATCAAAGTGTTGTAGAGGAGTTGAGAGCCTCTGAACAGGCAGCGAAGGAGAAGAGGGAAGCTCTAGCGCACTCAATTTCTGCCATTAAAAAGCGTCTGGAAGGATCGAAGGAGCCATTTCCCGCCTCCGTTTTAGAGCATCTCCATCTCTTGGAGGGTCTGGCGCTTGATTCACCAAACGGCAGCGACAGGAAGTTGGCTCGGGAATTTTTGGATAATATTTGTGCCGAATTAGGATTAAAGCTCAGCGGACCACCTGAGGCGCAGAGCTTGGAGCTGCTTTGCCTACTTTCGCATATCACTCCGACAACAGATCTTATTGTATTAAAGTACCATCCTCGTCAGCGTTGGAATGCCGAAGTGGTGGCTGAAGAGGTTAGGTTCAGAGAACTACGGGAGCAGGCTGTCGCTCGATCGAGTCCCCCTAAAGAATCGACCGATCTCTCAAAGCTAAACTGTTTTACCATAGATGATATCGCAACCAATGATATGGACGATGCGCTCTCTGTTGAGCGAATCGACGGCGGTTTTAGGGTAGGAATTCATATCAGCAACGTGGTTGACTTTGTCACGGTTGATTCAGCGATCGACAAAGAAGCCAGAAGACGCGGAACCTCTATTTATTGCCCAAATCAGCGCATTAACATGCTGCCTGAGATTCTAGCAGAAGATCTATGTAGCTTGCGCGCCAAATCGCCGCGCCTAACGCTCTCAGTCTTTGTAAAGATCGATGGTAATTTTCGCATCATCTCTCACGAGTTAATTCCTGGTGTAATTGAAGTGAAGCAGAGGTTTACTTATGATGACGTAGATGCGGTGTTACTCCGAGAGCAGTCTATTAACTCAAGCGAGCATTTAAATTTGGAGACTGATCTTGAGACAATTTATCAATTTGCCAGCGCTTTTGAACAACAGCGGCTGGCGTCTGGTGGCCTGAAAGTTTCTAGAAGGGACATAGAAGTCTCAGTTACCGCCGAGGGCCAGGTACAGATGAAGGAGTTCGACGAAGACAGCCCGGCGCGCAGCATGGTTGGTGAAATGATGATTCTTGCTAATATGCTATGCGCAGAATACGGGATAAAGCACAAAATCCCGTTGATTTTTAGAAGTCAGGCTGATCCCGATCAAGATCCATACGTGGTCGCATCAGATGTACCTCATGGACCAGCTTACGATTACGCTTTACGCTCCACGCTAAAACCGTCGCTAACCTCTCTTCAACCTGGACATCACAGTACGCTAGGACTTCGCTCATACATCCAGATAACCTCTCCGATTCGACGTTATGCCGACCTTTGTAATCAACGACAGCTTTTGGCTCAACTTAGGGGAGAGTCACCACCCTACAATCAAAACGATCTGGGAAAGATTATCGATCAAACCGAAGAGATTTTAGGCTTGGCTCGCTCTATTTCTAGAGAGAGCAAGCGCTACTGGATCCTCAGACACTTAGAAGAGCACCGCAATGACGAGCTGGTCGGGACAGTAATCCGAACCGACCTAAAGAATCCTTTGGTTGAGATTGATCGACTCTACATCACCCTGCTAGCGCATTTAAACAAGAAGCCTAAATTGGGCGACCGCATTAAACTGCGCATCGCAAAAATCGACTCGAAGCGTGATCTAATTAGATTAGAAGAGTTCTAGAGCGGACTGCTATAGTTCGGCTGATTTTTTAGTGAAGAACCGCCTCTTGCTGCTCTGGCCTATCGGTTAACTCCGAGTCTATAACTTCTGAAATTAAGTCGAAGGCGCGGGCTAGCGTTTCCAAATCCGCACTTGCTAATTCGATTATTTCTAATGCTTCGGCTTCAGAGACTTGAGAACCTTTTGACGGCTTTGCCATTGATCATTCCCTCGCAAAAAACCATGAACAGCCCACGTGCACTTGCCGACACCAAACCTTTCCAATTGAAGAAAGCACATATCGGGCCAATAAATATATCGACCGAGCCAGTACAAAGCTTAAGCGCTGGCTAGAAATGCTGAATTAATTCAGGTAATTATCAATAAAATGTCTGTGGTTCACGGGTCAGCCTTTTGACACCCTGACAAAGATTGCCGCCAACCTTCAGTGAGCATGATAAGTCTAGCCATTTTTTGCCGCGGAGAATAATTTTCAACAGGAATTTTTCCGACCGCTCCGGGTTATTCGTCAACGTTGATAGCTAAAATCATTCCACCATCATCACCCTGGTCAGTCCCAGTTAACATACTATCTTTAACATTCATGTGCAGTCTGGTGTTGATGATTCGCATCCCGGAATTATCTTTCCACTCAACCCAAAGGCAAAGTTTGTTCTTCTCTCTATAGAGCGGCTTTAGCGCCAATGTATGCCCATCGCCTAAGTCCAAAGTCTCCTGCTTCTCGAAGGTAAGAGCTCGGTTGGTTGATGAGCGTAATTTATATTTACGAAAATGGAGTTGCTTTAATTTTTGAGTAAGATCACCCAACTGCTCGTCGATTTCGTACTTTAGATGTTTAGGCCGAACAAACGTGGGGTTTTCAGGAATACTATCGAAAGCCTCCAATGTGCGCACCCGCACATTAACCATTCCGACCTTGGAATCTTGCGCAAGCAAAAATCCCGGGGAGAGAATCGACAGCAGAGTCACTGAAAACCCGATCAAACGCTTTGCTTTACAGCTCATAAGATTAGCTCTTACTTACGCCTAGAACTAGGTATTGGAAAGACTTCGTTTTCGCCAAATACTACCGGTCTATCGGCACGCGGAGCCAAAGCGCCTGCATTCTGCGCAGGTTTGGGGCGTTTAACCCAAATTATTGTCGATCCAGGACGGGGTTGTTGCACAAAATAAAGTTGGCCATCGCTGCGCATCCAATCTACTTGGGTAAGCTGATTCATCTCAGAGGGTACAATCTGCGAGTTACTCTCCCCCCTTAGTGACTCGCGCACCTTAGCTCGTCTGTAGATCTGTTTCATCTGGTCACGATGATACTGGTCAGAATTGTCAATAAAAGAAACATCCCGCACCCCCATTCCCGGGAGCGGCTCGTCGAGAAGCCTGGGGGTAGTGGATGGACCAAGTGACAAACTCGGATTAGTCTTCTCTACTGGTTGCACTAGAACAAAGGTCAATGAAGCAGCAACTACTGCTGTCGTTGCACTCCAACCCCATGGCCCAAAAATTTTCGAAAAGATCGATTCTCCTTCAACTCGCGGTTGTCGCATACGGGATGCGAACTCCCGTCCCCCCAAGAACACAGCGGCTCTCTCTTCTTGGTCAATTCGCCGCTCGATCCTCTCCCAAAGATCGACTTTGCCACTTCGTTCCAGCTGAATCTGATGCCACTCTCCAATCCGCGAACGTAACGCCAAAATTGAGTCGGCAAAACTTTGTGCACTTGGAGAGCGCTCGAGAATCCGTTTTGCCCGCCTAGCGCTAAAAAAGCCTGCTTCACCATCCAGGTAGGAGAGGATCAACTCCTCATCGCAAGGGCTTAAGCCCTGGCCATACTTTGTCTCACTTTTTGTGTCCATAGAGGTCCTCACTTCTGATTAGTCTTCTTATCTGTGCTGGTTTCAAGTTCATCTTTATCTCCACCATTCAAGGCGGTATGGGTATACAAATCAATCAGTAGTTCCTGCATCCTTTTTCTTGCATAATGCAGCCGGCTCATCACCGTCCCTCTGGAGACTCCGGTTACCTCCGCAATCTCCTCATAGCTCATGCCATCAACTTCCCTTAAGGTAATGACAGCACGATGAGACTCTGAAAGCTCTCCGAGAGCCAGGCCGATACGCTCGTTTAACTCCTTGCGTTCCAGTTCCTGCTCAGGGCTGGCTGGCTCTGACAAAAGAACCTCTGCTCCAGCGCCCTGCTTGACGCTCTCATCCAATTCGACGGCATCACCCCCCTTTCGCTTCACTTTTCTCTTAAAATCGATCACCATATTGAAGGCAATGCGATACACCCAGGTATAAAAAGATGATGCGCCCTCAAAATTCTTCAATGATAAGAACGCCTTAACAAAGGTTTCCTGGGTTATGTCCTCTGCGTCCTCTTTCGACCTTAACAAGCTAAAACAGAGCGCAAAAACTCTCTCTTGGTACTTTTCAACCAGGTCCCGATAGGCCGAACGGTCACCTCGAAGGCTTTTGGAGATTAACTCGGCCTCAAGCTCCGCCTCGCTTTTCCCCTTGGCGAGACGAGGGCGTCCCCCTGCGGTTTTGGCCGTGCTTTCGGACGATGTACCAAGGGGGGTCTGACTAGCGGCCATCGCTAATGCGCCTCCTGCCAGTTCAAGCCAATTCCGACATCACACTTCAATGCAACTGCGAGGTCAACCACGCCTTCCATCTCTTCGCGGATAATTTTTGCTGCTCCCTCGGCCATCTGAGCTTGACACTCGAAAATCAATTCATCATGCACTTGTAAAACAAGAAAGAACGGAAGTTTCTCCATTCTTACACGTTGATCAATCTTTACCATCGCAAGCTTTATTACATCCGCCGCAGTTCCTTGAATTGGAGCGTTCAAAGCGGCACGCATCGCAAACTCTCTATCACGACCACTGACGTCGATCTCCGTTACGACACGCCGTCTACCAAATAAAGTGGTCACCACACCGTCTTTCTGCGCAGTCTGTTCGAGCCGATCGAAGTAGGCTCTGACACCGGGATATTTAGCAAAATAGTCCTCAATGTAGCGTTTCGCAGTCGGAAGCGGGATTTTTAATTCCCGAG
>CAZJXY010000169.1:0-7347 GCA_964549925.1 uncultured Bdellovibrionales bacterium
TGCTGAAAATATTAACTTCCTGGCGCCCAAAGCGGCTAACCAACCGTTATTGAAGAGATATAGAGGAATGGTATAGAGTCCAAGGGCTCTATAACCTTCTTACTTTTTATGAACTTCGAGCAAGCCCTTCTTCTTATTGGCAAACTCCATCCGATGGTGGTGCACTTCCCGATCGCGTTCCTAATTTTGGCTGCAGCGCTCGAACTGATCAACGGTCTTAAAGGGGGAAGGTCTCCCTCGAATCTGGGAAAAGTATTAGTGATCTTGGGAGCGGCCTTCGCCGTTATCGCTGCAATTTTTGGTTGGATCAACGCTTCAAGTCAGGAATTTAGCGGGGATTTGGAAGAGCTTCTTTTCTTACATCGCTGGCTGGGGGTTTCGGTCGCTATCATCGCCGTTATCTCGGCCGTGCTTTGTTACACTCTAAAGAGAGTATCGAATTCGAAAATTTATTTCACTTATCTCTTTATCCTTATTTTAAACGCAGCGGTGCTTTCATTGGGCGGACACTACGGCGGATTGATCGTCTTTGGGGAAGAGTACTTTAGTGAAGTCTTCACCGAGAGTGAAACCGCCCTTGCCTCGTTGAAATCAACATCTGAAGCTGAGAGCGTTAATTCCATTTCCAAAACCGCTCTCACTTCAGAACCATTCTCTGGGCCGGTCAATTTCTTGCGCGATATCCGTCCGATCTTAAAACGGAGCTGCTACCGCTGTCATGGGGGCGGACAAGAGAAGGGTAAGTTTAGGCTAGACACTCGGGAACTCTTTTTGGCCGGGGGGAAAAGCGGCGCAGCGGTCAAGGTTGGGGATTCTGCGCATAGCCGATTAATCGATTTAGTGACTGCCACAAATCCAAAGAAAGCTATGCCCAATAAAGGTCGAAGACTTTCAGCTTCGGAGGTCGAGGTCTTAAAGGCTTGGATTGATCAAGGCCTAATCTGGGATACTAGCGAAGGCGCAAACTCAATCGAGAATCAACTTGAACTAAGAGAGGTCGTGCTTCCAAATTCAAAGGACGGGAAAGAAGCCTCCCCGATTGATCGATTGCTTTCGGTTTATTATTCAAAGCATAACTTTACCCCGCCGCCACTAATCTCCGATCGCACTTTCGCTAGAAGAGTTTACATCGATACAATTGGCCGCTTTCCAACAGTCACAGAACTTAGAAATTTTGAGTCCAATACTGACGCTAATAAGCGCAAGGAATTAGTCGCCCGATTGCTCTCTGATTCTCACGGTTATGCGCGTCACTGGTTGAGCTTTTGGAATGATCATCTGCGCAATGACTACACCGGTACAGGGTTCATTGGTGGGGGGAGAAAACAGCTCACTCTTTGGCTTTATCAATCACTCTTAAAAAATAAACCTTACGATAAATTTGTAAGCGAATTGATTGCGCCAAATAAACGCTCAGATGGATTTATAAAGGGTATTATTTGGAAAGGGGATGTTAACCCGAATGAACGCCCAGAGATGCAAGCATCACAAAATATCGCTCAGGTATTTTTGGGAGTGAATTTAAAATGCGCATCCTGTCACGATAGTTTTACCGACTCTTGGACATTAGAAGATGCTTATGGGTTAGCCAACGTATTTGCCAAAACCCCGCTAAGCACCCATGACTGTGATAAGGATACGGGGGAGGTCGCTGCGGCTAGGTTTATCTATCCGAAACTTGGGAAAATTCCAGAAAACCTACCGATAGAAGAAAGGAGATCGAAGCTCGCCGAACTAATGTTAGATCAAAGAGACGGGGCATTCTCACGAACTATAGTCAATCGGATTTGGAAAAGACTCTTTGGCTTTGGGTTAAATGAACCGGTTGATCAAGTAGATGGCGCGGGTTGGTATCCGGAGCTTCATGACTGGTTAGCCAGAGATTTTGTAACTAACGGTTATGACCTAAAGAGATTGATTGAACAGATATTGAATTCTGATGCATACCAGCTGCCAGCAGTCTTTAATCCTGAGCAGGTCTCGACTCTTACTTCGGCAGCGTTTCAGTTTAGGGGCCCGCTGGTTCGACCGGTATATGCTGAAGAACAGATTGATTCACTTAGAGCAATCTTTTCAGTAACGCCGGATTTTGGTTCAACTGACTTTGATCGAATTTTAAAAATTACCGATAAAGCCGCTGGAGTAGTAAAGTATGCGAGCCGAACCTTTAGACCAAACGGGGAGAGAGAGGAGATAAACATCGATCTCTCAGGTCTTGATCAGTTTTGGCTGATCGCGACAAACGGAAGAAAGGCAAAAGACACTGAAGATAAGAGTAAAGAGGATCAGGCGCCAAAAAAGGTCGCTGATTCTACCTGTTACGTTTATTCCGCGGTACTTGAGACAGCTTCGGGTAAAAGTTCGCTAACTAAGATTACCCCGCTTGAAGCAATTCCCGCGGCGGCAGAGGTTAGGACAGAGGGCGAAGAAGCACTGGTGGTTCATCCGTTTCAGGCGCTCCGCTTCTCTGTACCTGGAACGAGTCTGAAATTCTTAAGAGGAAGTTTCAGCGCTGGTGGCTTACCATCTGATCGCGCCCCAAAGCGAGGGGGAGGGTGTCAGTTTTACGTTTTATCTGATGTAAATGTAGACGCTTCGATGCTTGAATTTACCCCATTACTGGAAGCTTTCGGCAGGCCGCTTCGGGATCAGGTAGTTACGGCAAGGGAAAGTCAGGTTACCTCTTTGAGGGCCATGGCTTTTCAAAATCGAGATGATATCTCCGAATATATAGCCCGACTTTCTGGTCTTATATCCACAAGCTTTTCCAAGCTAAGTCTCCCTGATAAGAATGGGGAGATGGTTAATTTCGTGTATGAAAGCTTAGCAGGCCGAGTACCTTCGCCAGAGGAGAAGCGTATTGCTGATCAGGCACTACAAGGCGGAAGTCAAGGGTTAGAAGATTTACTTTGGGCTGTGCTTCTTTCACCTGAGGTTCAGTACATTTTATGAGGCTTTCGCTAAAGGAGATCTCTAGGCGCAAATTTTTAAAAGATCTAAGCAAAGCTGCGCTCTCTACCGCAGCGCTTGGAATGCCTAGATTCGCTGCTGCGTTGGAGCCCCACGCAGTTTCGCTCATGCCGGCAAAAGCTGATACTTTAATATTGCTGTGGCTTGCTGGAGGAATGGCGGCTACAGAAACCTTTGATCCAAAGCCGCGTACTCCATTTCGCCAAGGACTCCCGTCGCGGGAGCTTCTCTCCACTTTTAATAGCATCGATACCGCAGTTGATAATATTAAATTCTCCGAAGGTTTGTCCGGTATCGGAAGTGTTATCGATCGAGGTGCATTAATCCGCTCACTTAAGTTTCCAGACCTAGGTCCGGTGATTCACACAAGACATCAGTATCACTGGCACACCGGATACATCCCACCGCAAACCATTACCATGCCTCACATCGGATCTTGGCTCTCAAAAACGCTCGGTAGAGTCCATCCGGATTTACCGGCTTACATCGATGTCGGCCAACCTCTAAGCGATCGTGGTGCAAACGAGTTAAAGGCATTTATGACCGCTGGGTTTTTAGGAAGTGAATACGGTCCGTTTTATATCCCGGATCCAAGTAGAGCGGTGGAACTAGCCGCCCCTCCAAAGGGGATGTCACCAGAGCGTTTCGATGCTCGATATAAGCTTAGGGAAAAACTTCTAGAAGCGGGACCGATCGCCGAGCGCATGAGTGAGTTTCACTTCGACTCTCTGGAGAGATCGTTAGAAAACTCTTATCGCTTAGTTCGATCTCCGGCAGTACGAGCGTTTGATTTGGCGGCTGAACCGAAAGAAGTCTATGAGGCATACAACACCGGGAAATTTGGTTTAGGCTGTCTATTAGCTAGGAGACTGGCCGAAGTTGGAACGCGATTTATCGAAGTTGCCTATGAGTATGTGCCTTTCGGGCACTGGGATACGCATAAAGACGGCCATGAAAGAACTGCTAAATTAAAAGAGTCAATCGATCGTCCAGTTAGGCAGTTGATTTTAGATTTGGAGTCCCGTGGTCTACTTAAGCGCACCCTAGTTGTTGTCGCCAGCGAATTTAGCCGCGTAGCTGGGAGAAATCCGGGGAAAGGGCAGCGTGATACCGATGTACTTATTGCAAATAAGGGTCAGTACGGACTTCATCGTCATTTTGTAGGGGCTGGTTCGGTGCTTTTGTTTGGTGCAGGGATAAAGCCGGGGGCGCTGTATGGCAGCACCAATGATCTCTTCCCCTGTGATGCAGTGGATGGCGTTTGTGCAATCGAAGACCTTCATGCCACAATATATAAGATTATGGGAATTCCGGCGGATTTTAACTATGAAGTCGAAAAGCGCCCGGTATATGTGACGAAAAATGGGGAAGGTAGGCCGATTGAGGCAATCTTAGCGTAATTATGAATAAATTAAAATTTGTAGCCACTCTGATCATTGTTTCAGTTTGCCTTGGTTCAACCCTCCCCGCCCAAGAACGTTCTTTTGACTGTTCTGATAAATCTATCTTTAACGCTAAGCGCGCTGATCAGATCTTATCGAAAGTTCAGGAGCGCTATCGTGGAATTACAAACTTTGCCGCCGAATTTTTGCAGTCATCGTATCTAAGTGCGCTTGAAGTCTCCGAGGCGAGCAGCGGCTCTTTAATATTTTCAAAACCCGGGAAGATGCGTTGGGAGTATAGGACTCCAGATAAGCAACTGTTCATCACGGACGGCGACTCGCTCTGGTTGTATCAAGAAGAAGACAACCAAGTCTTAATCGATAAATTTAGCAAGGCATTTGTCTCCGATCTTCCGGTCTCTTTCTTAGTGGGGCTGGGAGACTTAAAAAAAGATTTTGAATCAGCCAAGATATGCGAAAATCCTGATGGGTATGTGTTGGAGCTGACCCCTAAGGGCAAGGGCGATACCAAGGAGGAGGGGCTTGAGCGGCTAAAACTCTTAGCAAGCACTACCAACTATCTTATAAAGGGTGCAAGTGTCATTGATTTAAGTGGAAACGTTACGTCGTTTCTTTTTAGAGCGATCGATACTGAGAAAAAACTTAAAGGGGAGGAATTTGCGCTTGCCTTTCCAAAGGGCGTGGATGTAATCGATAGGAGGTGAGGTCCGATGTCAAATTAGTTATGCCCAAATTTTTGTTAATCCTTCTTGGCGCTTTCCTCCTCTTCCTCCTTACTCCAACCCTTCCGCACCTTGATTTCTCTGCCTACTGGAAATCAGCCTCGATGCTGCTTGGCGGTGAAAACCCCTATAATATGCCTCCCGACCGGACTTACTTAATTGATGTTCCGGAGTATCTGCGACCGGGGATCGAGCACTTTTACGCGCGCGTATGGGGACCGCCGATGGTGCTAGGAATTTTGCTCCCGTTTGGCTTACTTTCCCTTTCCGCAGCCAAAGCCGTTTTTACTTTCTTTACTTACTTTAGTGCGATTTCCTGCAGCAGCGCTCTGTTTTCGATCTTCGGAGGAGTAAAATCGCTTACGCGCGTACGCTTGCTCCTTTTTGGATTACTTCTACCGTGGGGATTGTTTTTTTATTGTCTCTCCTGGGGGGCTCCCACCTGGATCTTCGTTGACGGACTGGTGCTGGGAGTTTGGTTTGCCTTGCGCGGAAGAAATTTTCTGTGTGGTCTCGCACTTTCGCTTTGTTGCTTAAAGCCGCACTTATTCGCCTATCTTGCTATTGCGCTTTTAATTAGAGCAGTAATTGAGCGGGATTTTAGAGTAGTATTAGGTGGGATTATCGGGGTACTTCTCTTTTCAGTACTTCCACTTTTAGTCCAGCCGGAAATTTACGGCATGTACCTAGCTTTTATTACTGAGCGAGTCCCACATCAATATACTGGGGCAAGCTTAGGAAGTGTTTTACACAGTGCAATTGACCCTCCGCGCTGGTTTCTTCTCTACCTGCCGATGATGATCGCTTTGCTGTACGAGCTGTTGATGTTCAAAAAGAAAAGTTACCCCAGGCTTTGGTACCACCTGATTCGGGCGGCTCCGATCTCAGTCTTTCTTGCACCATACTGCTGGGGGCATGATTACCTGGTCGCTCTTCCATTTCTTTTTCTGGTTGTGTCTTTGTTTGAGGAGCGATTTAAGGCCAAAGATATAGAAAGCGTGATTAGACTTTCGGCGGTTATCCTCTGGTGTTCGCTAACAGAGAAATACTTTGCTTTTCAACCTTTCTTTAGTCATAAGTTTTATCTCTTTAGTTATGGACTGGGGTTAATGGCGCTGGTGTTAGAAGTTCGAAGGATGAGACTTGATCCCGGAACCGTGCTAACCGAGAAGCCGTAACGGCGATACAAGCAAATAGCCAGTTTCGTGCAGCGGAGCGAATAGGCAATTTCCTCTAACTGAATACGATCGATCCTGCTATGCTCGGCTGCATGGAGACCATCTTTGCCGCAATCTCTCTGATTATTGCTCTGTACTTTCTCTACATGATCTTAAAGCTCGGATTTATATCGCTTCGAGCCCTGTTTTCTTTAGGTAAGCACGGATTTGTTAAGCTAGATAAAACAGTGGGGGAGGATGCCGTAATCCGAAGGGAAGATCTATGGCGAATTGACGGAAGAATTGGCAGAGGGCAATACATAATTCTCGGTCTGATTCTTGCTGCAATTAAATTTAACGTAGATCGTTTCTTAAGTTTTTACTTTACCGGAAGTTCGTGGACGTTTTTTAGTTACTTTAATCCGCAGACCTCAAAAAAGCTAGCCGAACTTTCAAGCGACGAGATTAAGTTCTTCGCCGGGATGGTTGTTATCTCTCTCCCGTTTATCTGGAGTGGTGTGGCGCTTACTGTTCGAAGATTGAGAGATATAAACGTCTCACCGTATCTTGCGCTATTTTTCTTCGCTCCGGTTTTAAATTTGGTCTTGTTTCTGATTCTTGCCGTGTCTCCATCTCGAAAAGAGGCGATGGTTAGTTCCAAAGAATCGCACTGGGAGAGTATCGTTCCAAAAACTAAGGCAGGAAGTGCACTATTTGCGATTTTCTTATGCGTACCGGTCGGGGTTGTTCTAGTAGTCTGTACCTCATATGTCTTTAAGTCTTATGGCGGTGGATTATTTCTAGGGCTTCCGTTCGCGCTAGGAATGTTAAGCTCATATATCTACTCGATTCACGAGCAGCGGACGTTACGGGAATGTATTGAGGTTTCAGCTCTAAGCGTAATCATAATTTCGTTTGTTCTGATGGCCTTTCTGATAGAAGGCCTAATATGCATCGGCATGGCCGCACCGATAGCGATTATCTTAACTTCTTTCGGGTCTATTTTTTATTGGTGGATCTCTCGCGCTAAGAGCGGGGAGCGGCAAGGGAAGTTGGTTTGCATGGTTTTACTACTAGTTCCGGCGACATCATGGA
>CAZJXY010000170.1:0-7343 GCA_964549925.1 uncultured Bdellovibrionales bacterium
GTTGAACGGATAGAGATCTTAAAGGGCCCACAGAGCGTATTGTACGGCTCTAGAAGGCGTGTCAGTTACGACTATTCCAATTTTTTACAAGTCGGCTCATTAGTTAAGCATATTGGCGACCAGTACGGTCTTTGGAATAACTGTATTGTCGACACCGCAGCGGTCTCTGACAGCTCAAGAACTGATAGCTTATTTAACTTAGATGCCTGATAACATTTTTGCTTATACTAAGCGTTCATTTTCTGAATTCTTCTCCGCACCTTTTGGACTTAAATTCTGATAACCTTGCCTGTCCCTAATGTTAGGCAATTTAGTCCCCTAGGAGCTTCGAATGAGACTGCGCTCTTTTGCTTATTCCCTCGTGACATTCATCTTCTTCACCCTGACTTTTTTTAACGCAGCGGCGTTTGGGCAGGGGACGTATTATTTTGGAAATTATAACCCCACTACAAATGAATCTGTGGTGTATCGAGGGGACTCATACGGAGGTTCCACGGCGATCTTCTCCATTCCAGGGCTTCATCAAATTCTTGATATCGAGTCCGACGGCCAAGATATTTACTATATTGTCGAGAATAACGCGAGCGATAGATTAATTTATAAAAACTCATCTCCTTTTGTCTCTCTCGGTCAGAGCGTCGCCCAACCGCATTTAGCCGTCGATGATACTTTTCTATATACCGTGCGAAACGGCGTTGCAGAGGAGGAAATCATTAGGATCGATAAAACGACGGGAGTCGAAACGGTGCTATATGTCACTAGTGATTGGGCTCCCACCGAGACGTGGACTGAACAATGGACAATCACCGACATTGAAGTTCATGACGGTTCTGTTTACTGGTCGACGACCGGAATTGCGACTTGGTGGGCAGGTTGGTGGTACGTTTCTGAAATCCTCCGTGACGGCGTTTCTATAAGCGGTGAATTCAGAAGCGGGTATCTTTCAAGCCTGGCAGTTTCCGAAAGTGGCCGGGTGTTTGCTGCCGGCACGCCCGGAAGTTTTTGCGGCCCCGATTTGTACGCGGAGTTTCCGGACTATACGATATGCGAATTAATTGACCAAGGCTTTTCAGAGCAGTTAGACATTTATTCAGCACGGCTATGTGGCAGCGACCCGACGCCAGGTGACATTGAAGCAACGGAAACCCCTGGGGGTATCGGAATTTATAGCTATGCAAACATCCAAGGATCGGGGGCAGTTCTAAAAGGTGACCAACTTCTTCACTGTGGCGTTCAGTTCCCGGCGCTGGGAGTTAGCCCGACTCCTTTGGGAACCTGTTCAGCCAAGCTCACTCTTCCCTTTGGTGGTGCTTTTCATAGGGCTGATATTCACGGAATCCCCATGCCAGAGAGAAACCCTACTGATTCGTCTGAATCGGACAGAGAGGAGTCAGCGCTTTATGTAGATACCTACAGTTTGCAGCCCCATATGAGCACCTCGGATGTCAGGATTCCGCTTGAAGGAGGGGAGCTTGAGCTTGAATTTCGGCGCACTTTCGCGGTAACTGCAAAACGAAGCTCGGCTCTCCCCCAGTACCAAGTCATCACCTACCCATCAGATCTAATCCTTGGGCCGGGCTGGTCTTCGAACTTATCGAGTCACATTACTATAGCTCCGGAAAGCTGCTTTGGAACGGAGATTGCCACTGCTACGGACGAAGTCGGAACGTCGTACCGCTACTGGGATAATGGACTGAGTGGTGAGCAAAACGCCTTTCCACCCGACACCTACTTTTCTCTAAACAACCAGGCTGAAAGAGCTACTTTGTATCGTGTCGACGCTGACACATTAGTTTTAAAAAAAATCTTCGGGACACGACTCACTTATCACCGGATTAGCCGGTTCTTCCCGCCATCTGGCAATGTTGACTACTACGAAGATTACTACCGTTTAGAATCGATTGAAGATCGCAACAACAATCGCATTGTATTTCACTACATAAGCGATGATCCGCTAATGCGTGAAAGTTTCCACGTTTCAGAGATGTTTGAGGCGGCGCACCCAGAAAGGAGAATTACTTTCGCCTACACATTAGGAACTGGCAGCAATGGCATGGATTGGGGCGATCGACTGTCTAGCGCTACTGATCCCTTAGGGCGTCAAACGGTATACCAATATGGAGACTCCGGGGGATTATCGTGGAGTTTCCTTAATGCGGTTGTACGTGAACAGATTCTTGACGGTGAAAGCGGGACTGTCGCTGTACCGATAACAAACTTTACCTATTACGGAGCAGAGTTGGCAGTCGAGGAGACGACTGACCCTACCGTTATACCGGCTGAGAATCCGCTTGTGAGAAATCGGTATGTCGCTCTTGCCTCGGTGAGTGATCCGCGCGGAAGTGTTACGTCTCTATCCTACGCTTCAGGCTATGTTCCGTCTGCAATCGGAATGATGGCTGCCGATAAAACATTCGGTAAGTCGGTCTATCTTAACTCTCTAACTACTACTGATGGTACGGTATTGTTTGCGCGCACCTTAAACACCCATGAAGCTCTGAGCACCCAGGTCGCAGATACACGCGGGAATATTTCAAGTTATGACTTTGTCGGATACTTAGCACCTGCGGCAAATCTTATCTTAACCAAGTTGAGTATTTCCTATCTCACCAGGACTACACCGATCGGAAGTGTGCAATATTATTGGTCGGACGATTCCTTCGCGAATCTCTATTGGGCCCAGGACATAAGCGGAAATTGGACATCTTTTGATTACTACAGCAGCTCAGGTGATCCCGTAGAAACGCTTGCAGCCAAACGCAGTAATCAGCCTGTCTCACAATTCAGACTTGACATTGGTACCTGGGAATCGATTACGACAGGGTATCAGTATGGAATTTTAAGCAAACTCACCTCTACAACAGATGCAGAAGGGAAGGTTGTAAGTTACATACTAGATTCTAATGGCAACAGAACTGCCATAAATGAAGAGCTTGGAAAGACAACCATCCAAACCTTTGCCACAGATGGTTTCTTATCCTCAGTAACAGATGGAGATGGACGCCTTACTACCTTTACCCGCTCCTTTAATCCAGGAAACTTAAATTACTACTATACCGTCACTGAGACGGTGAAAGGGTATAGTAATGAGCTTTCCCTCTCTACTGAAAGAACCTTTGATGTGATGGGTAACCTTACCCGCACCATAGATCCCAATGGACACACCTATGAGTATGATTACGATAAACTTTATCGCCTAAAGGAAAAGAGAGAGCCCTTAAGCGGGAGCGTTACTACCACTTACACCCTAAACGGAGATCCGGTTACAGAAACCGATTTCTTAGGGAATAAGACTATAAAGCAGTACGATTCCATGAATCGGCTTACCGAAGAGCGCCGAGATATGGGTGCTACAGGTGATATCGTAGTAACCTACACCTATGATGCTGCAGGACAAAAGCGCACTAAAGTAGATGGAGAAAACCACACCACAAGATACACCTATGATGAAGCGCTAAGATTAACAGACGTTACCTTTGATGAAGGCGGTCTTAACTTTACCGAACATTATGACTACGGAGTAAATAGCGGCTCTGGAGCCTTTACCTACACAGATGGCTGGCAGCCGACCAGAGTAACAAATAGAAGAGGGTTTTTTACTGATACTATCTATGACGGGTTTTATCGCCCAATTGAAGTTAGAAGAAGAGGTAGCGCTGGAGTAGCCGAGCCCACAACTCTTTTTAGCTATAATAAGGTCCACAAAGAAACTGAAAAGACTATCCTTTCCGAAGTAGAAGGGGGAGGAGATAGAGTTTTACGTACAATTTACGATGACCTCCATCGCCCGGCGCAAAGTATTCTAAACGTAAACGGCACTGATTTTATCACTGAATACTCCTTTGATTTAAATGGAAACAAAACTTCAGTTAGAGACCCTGAAGGACGCTTAACAGAAACTGTCTTTGACGGAGCAAATCGTCCCACGATCGTTAGGCAACCCCCAGTCGCGTCCGGAACGCCCGAAACCGTTACTGAATATGATGATAACGGAAACGTTACAAAGATTACTGACCCTAAAGGTAACGTTACTAAGATCACATATGACGAGAGAAACAGAGAGACCGTCCGAGTTCTAGATCTAAATGGAGACGGAGTTTTTAGCGAAGTTACTCCGGGGGAAGATATCGTAGCGCTTAAAAGTTACGATGAAATGGATAACGTTCTTTCTAAGACTGATAGTAACGGCAAAGTTTATACCTTTACCCACGATGCAGCCTACAGAGAGATTGAGCGTCATGAACCATCAGTTCCTGGTGGGATTCCAATCTGGAAGACAGAGTACGATAGAAATTCAAATCCTACGAGAAGGGAAGACCCGCAGCATGTTGTAAGAGTAACAACTTATGACGGGCTAGATAGAGTTTTAACCGACACTCTTGCATCCGGTACATCTTCTGCCCAGACGACCAGTTACGAATATGATGAAAATGATAACGTAACTGCAAAGATTTTAGATAACGGCGCCTTTGGAGTTCAGCGCACTGAGTTTGCCTTTGACCCGTTTGACCGCTTAATACGTGAGACTTGGCCCGTCGGGGGAGCGTCGAGTGGAATTTCAACATCGAGCTACTACCAAAATGGACTACTTAAAGAAAAGACTGAAGCAAATGGCCAACGGAGCACCTATAGTTATGATACGGCTGGTCGTGCCAAGATAATCTCCCTTTATAACTCTTCCGGCTCTATTGATGAGACCAGAAACTTTACCTATGACAAGGTAAACAATGTCCTTACCGTAAACGATAAGTACGGCACATCTACCTTAACTTACGACGCTCTAAATCGAGTAATCTCAGAAGAGCGCACTGACCTTGGACAATCAACGTATAAAGTTTCATATCAATATGATCTAAATGGAAATCGGATAAGGCTTGGCTACCCGGGAACAAAGCGCAACGTTAGGCAGACATTCGATCGAGCAAATCGCCTAGCTACTGTTGTTGATGACAACGCAACTACCACCACAAGTGATGATAAGACCACTCAATACAGTTATGATCCAAACAGCAACATATTAACTGAAGAGCTTCCAAATCATGTTGTTACAACCAAGACCTACGATGCTTTGAATCGAATGACTTCGATAGTTAGCGATGAAGGCGCGACAAGTATTTATGATACTACATATACCTTTGACCTTCTGGGCAATAGAACTCAGGTCCATGAAACTGTCGATGGTCAACTCCCAAGAACTATCGATTATAGCTATGATGAGCTTTATCGAATTCTAAGTGAAAGTGTTAATGGTGTTCCTACTTCATACACTTATGACCGAGCTGGAAACCGTTTAAGTAAGGCCATTGGAGGAGTAACTCTCAATTATACTTACAACGCAAGAAACGAGCTTGAAAGCATAGATAACGGAACAACTTATTTCTACGATGGTAATGGAAATCTAAGTCAAAAAATCTCTGGCTCTCCCAGTGTAACGACCGATTATACTTGGGATTCAAGTAACCGTTTAATTGCAGCTTTTGAAAATAACGTTCAAATATTTTCTGCTCGGTATGATTACCGAACACGCCGTATTCAAACTGTTGAAAGCGGTGCCTCGACAAATTTCCGATATAGCGGTGGGTTAGCCCTTCAAGAGCTTAAGGGCGGAACGGTTAGCTTAGAACTAGTTCGTGGAGATGATTTAGGGGGAGGAGTTGGGTCAATTCTTTATAATGTAAGATATAAGACTGTAAGCCCGGCACCGGGAGTTCCTAGGCCCATAGCTATAAAGCCGGTAGGAAAGCCTGAATATGTCACCTCAAACCATGTTGGTCACACCGTAGCCCTTACCGATCAGTCTGGTATTGTAAGTAGCACAGAACTCTATGACGCATTTGGAAGATCGGTTTCCACGACCGGCACCTCTCAAAACACTAGAAAAGCGTACACTAAGGAGAGAAGTAGCGCCCTTAAACTAGATAACCATGGCTTTAGGTATTATGACCCAGAGATAGGACGCTACATTAGCCGAGACCCTGCAGGTTACGTCGATGGATTAAATGTTTATCTTCACACCGGCAATAACCCTGTAAACCGCTTTGACCCAGATGGCCTCTTTTGGGGATTTGTAGTTGATGCGGCTTCAGTCGCCTATGACACCTATCAATATGCCTCCGGGAATATAAGCGGCGCTGAGTACAGCGTAAGCATGGGTATAAATGCAGCGTCTTTAGCTGCAAATAGCGTAAGCTTTGGTACTGCAGGCTTAGGGGTTAGAGCCGGAGCCATGGCCGCTCGTGCTGCAAAGGCAGGAGAAAGGATAAAGGCAGGTGTCGAGATTGCAGCACGCGCTGGAAAACGTGCTGCCCATGCCCTAGGCGAAGCTGTCGATGGAGCTAGAGCCGGGTTTAAATCAGAGCGCGGGGCCATCGGTGAATTCGCTAGAGTCTCTGCAGGAAAAGGGGTAAAGGATGTTGAGAAAGGTACGGCTAAAGCGGCAATTGAGGGGATTGAATCTCGCTCTATTCGCCAGATAACCGAGAGCGACCTCGCACAACTTCCAGATTATGCACTTAAAATTTCTGAGACAAATGTAATAGATACTGGTATTACTGCGTTGGGGCGTTTTGATGCGCCACCCGGTGTTACCCGCTTTAAGAACTACATCGAGTTTGCTGAAGATAAAAGTGCAAGTTACTTTAGTTTTGGAGGGAAAGTTTGGGATTCTCTATCTCCTGCTCAAAGAGAGATAGCTAATTTGCATTTTCTTGATGTGATTGCAGCGAAGGGTGATAAAGTAATCCTAAATGTGCCAAGAGCTATGGTTCAGTCTGGGAAATCTCTTTCAAGGGAAATAGAATATCTAACCAAAGTAAAGGGATATAAATGGGTTAATAGTCGGACATTAAAGCCACGGTAGAGATTATGAACGAGTTTGACAAATTTCTAGAGCGCTTTCTTCCTGAACTGAAGAATAAGTACGGCTTTGAGGTTGTCGAAAAGAAAGATAGAGAGAATGAGTTCTACGGTTCCTCCCTTTTGTTGAGTTCTAACGATTGTGAAGTATTTTTGAGTAATGAGAGAAGTGAGCTTTCATGGGAGATGCGAAGTTCATATGACCCCAAAAAGTCAAATTGGTATTCCTTCGACCTATTAGCAAATCTTTTTGGGCAACACGGCGTAAGTGGAGTTATAGATAAAAAAGCAGCAGATTTTCTCTACGACCACCTTGATGAATTAATGGATAAATTTAAGCCAGAGCACTGGGAGGATACCGTCAAGCTATTAAAAAAGTATCAGCGGGAGAGAACCAGGGCGATGTAGCTGGGTTCTGATAGGTACCCCGCGTTGGAAAACGTGCTGCCCATGCCCTAGGCGAAGCTGTCGATGGAGCTAGAGCCGGG
>CAZJXY010000171.1:0-7337 GCA_964549925.1 uncultured Bdellovibrionales bacterium
AGTAGTGTGAGGCCCAGAATACGGGTAGCATTTTACTCACAAGTAATTGTTCCTTGTACGAGTGCCAAACGGGATTAAGGGTTGGGTAAAGAGTAAGTATTTGGGGTAGGGCATTCGCGCTCATTACAATAAGTAAGAACAAGTATTTACGGCATTTTCGTTAAAAATCAGCTTTCTTGGAATTACGGTAACAGGATAGCTGCTACGCTTACCTACTAAGCGTGCATAACACCTTTAGAGAGTTAGGTTTTAGCAGTTTTTAAGGAATGGAAGGTGTCCGGGAGATTGTTCGGTTCTAGCCGTTATCTCAGCGCGCTATGTTCAACCCTAACAACATATACCGCGCTATTTTTAAGCCTCTATCCTGCTCCGCTTTACCCTCAGGCAGACGGCATCGAAGGTTCAGCTCCCGAATCAAGCGTTATGGGGGGATTTGCCGCCGGTGTTAATAGTTTTAGCGGAAGTTTCACCTACTCCGTGCCTATCGAGATCCCGCCGGCGCGGGGGGATTTTGCTCCGAGTGTTACATTAAACTACAACTCCTCTAATCGAGAAAACGGCCTTGTAGGTGTGGGCTGGTCAATGACCACACCGATGATTGAGCGATCCACCAAAAACGGAGTGCCGCAAGTACTTGATTCTTGCCCTGGCGTAGCAGGTTCCGGGAGATGCTACAAGGAGGTGCTAACTCCGGGGGAGAGTGAGTTCATATTTCAAACGCCGAGCGATCAAGGTGAGCTTTTGCGCTGTTCATCCTTCCAGACCTGCAGCATACCACGTTATCGAACCCGCCCGATAAATTTCACCCGCGTCGATGCGGCAACGGATTATTGGCTGGTTAAGGACGGAAACGGAAACCAGTACATCTTTGGCGATACTACCGATACATCTCTTCTACTTCCGGGATATAACCCCAACGCCCAGTTTAAGGGCACCTTCCGTTGGTACATCCACAAGGCCATCGATAAAAATGGAAATCTAATTAAATATAACTACATAAAGAACGACAACCAGCTGTATATCTCTTCAATAGAATACAACCAACATATCAGTATCTCCTTACCCGCAAGCGGGCCGCGAATAGAATTTGAATACGAAGATCGTGAAGATAAGAGCATCTCATACCGCAGCGGCTTTCGCGTAAAAACTAACTGGAGGCTTAAAGCGATCAAAGTTAGATATAACAACGAGCCTGTACGAAGGTATAGACTTTCCTATGACCCATCTGCATCAACCGAGAGATCACTACTTAAGAATGTTACGATAGAAGGCGCCGATCAACTGTCAACTCTGCCGCCACTTTCATTTTTGTATCATAAACTTGAAGCAAATAATCCTGCGATTCCGGTAGATGGTGAAAATTGGCGCATTGCGGAGTTTTCGCCCACCGAGGACTGGAGCGGCCTAAATCTTACCAGCGGCGGAGATATCCGCCGCAGAGACTCAAACGGCAAAACAATCTTAGATATTATCGATTTGGACGGCGATGCCCGGCCGGACCGGGTAAGGTATGATGCCGCAAATCTCACACGCTGGATGATTCAGCGCAATAACGGCAGCGGTTTTGATGCGGAGATCCCTTTTGGAGGCATTGCTCATGCGCCTGAGGTTGTACCTAGCGGATCGAGTTATTGGAACGGGATTTACGCTGCTCCAGGTGGAGTTACACTTGCCGGCGCCTATGACATAGATGGGGACGGCCTTACCGATCGCGTCGAGGGAAGCGCGCCAACTCTTTACCTATCTCAGGCCGGCTACACAGGATTTTTCTTCGGAGTTCAACTCGGCACCGGATTAGGCTTTGGTCCTGTAGGCTACAGTAATTTCCTGCGCAATGAAGGTTACGGATCGCCTTCGTCAAACCGCGATCTTTTTGCCTCTGCCAACGGCACTACCAATGTGGCGCTATCCGATATGAATGGCGATGGCCGTCCGGATCATGTGATGACCTGTATAAATAATCAGGCTCAAAGATGTTTGGGCGTGCGCATAAATAAGGGGAAGTGCACTCAAAGTTACGGATATGGCGATCCTAAGGTATGTTTCCAAGATGTTAGGGAATGGCCGAACCTGGAAGGCAGCTACCTTGGAGTATACAACGGTGATCGGGACGGCAACGGAGTTTACAACACACTTATCGATATAAACGCTGATGGACTAAATGACCGCGTGCTCTATAACGCGGCAGATCTGGCAAATTTCAGTGTGCAATTTAATAACGGCACAAGTTTTGAGCCGGCCGAGCCCTGGGGCCCAATTAACTTAGTAGGGCCTAATATTCCTAGATGGCGTGTTCCTATAGGCAGAGATGATAGACATGATAATGAATATCTATATACAAATGTGGGATTAATCGATGTTAATGCCGACGGCCTACCAGATAGGCTTTACCGCGATCCTGATCCCCCATACGGAAACTTCAAAGTGCAGCTAAATACCGGGAGTGGTTTTAGCACAACTGTAAATGATATTGGAAATCTTCAGTGTGAAAACACCGCCTATCCTGATTGGTGCGCCCTTATGGGATCCAAGATTTCCGATGGGAGAACATATGTCGAATTTCTTGATATTGATGGAGATGGCTTACGTGACTTTGTCTCGCGCGCGGATTACGCTGGCGGCGGCAATAAATTTCGTGTACAGCGACTCAAAGGTCCCTTTCCTGACTTAATCTCTGAGGTTAGTAACGGTCTCGGCGCAAGGGTGCTAGTACAATATAAACCCTCCTCGGTGTATGATAACCGCGATCGCGATGCGGCCGGTAATCCAACCCGCGGCATGCTGCCTTTCCCGGTAAATACAGTCTCATTAATTAAGAGCTACGATGGACGGGGAGGATATACAGAGACGAACTATAACTATGAGGGCGGCTTTTTTAATGGAGCGGACAGCGAGAGAAGTTTCGCCGGTTTTTACCGTGTAGAGGCGGTAAACCGCATCGGTCAGAAAACCGTTACATACTTCCACCAGGGCGGGGGTCGTTCAGGGAATGCACTAGGCGAAAATTTTGACTTTGGGTTAGGCAGCGCGGGTAAGGCCGGCACGCCCTTTAGAATTGAAAACTGGGGATCTGACGGAAAGTTATATTCACTAACATTAAATAAGATCGAAACTGGTTTGTATAATCCAAACCCTAGCATTTATCAGAACAGTTATTATACCCACATTAGTCAGACCTCAAAGCTAAGCTTTATTCCCACGAATACTCCCAATTCAGGAGTGTATCGCGCCACTGCAAAAAAGTACGTTTACGACATTAGCGTGCCCCGTTTAACTGATGAGATCGACTACGGCGAGGTTACCCTGCCTAATTTTGCTACGGGAAGCCATGTGCTTAACGATATAGCCGATGATTATAACTACACAAAGACTACCACTACCTACGCAGCAGTTCCCGGCTTTGCTCAGCTTCCCTTAACCATCACGGTTAGAGACAAAGATAATGCTATCCTTGGAGAGCAGAAATTTACCTATTATCCGAACGGTAGCATGCAGACAAAAGGGCTCTATCGCGGGCCCAATGACTACGTTTCAGAAACTTACACATATGATCAATTCGGAAGTTTGAAGACAACCAGCGACTCTTTAGGCACCGTCTATACCACTGATTACGATCCGGAAACTCTATTTACACTTGTTGATAGAAAGCAGGTATCTGCGCCAGGGGAGGATCCCTTTATTACCGAATTAAATTTTGACCCGGCATCGGGGAATCTGCTGGAAGAGCGCAGCCCGGCGGGTATTACTGTTAAAAACAGCTACGACCCGTTCCAGCGGCTAGAGCATAGTTACAGTGTCTCTGCTAACGGGACAGAGGTGTGGCTGCAATCTAAGATATATAACTACACTCCGCTCTATGGATCAGTAACTACCGTTTCAAACAACGGGACACTGACTGCCGAACCTGGTACAGGTAGACTTAAATTTGCAACCATCTTCTTTGATGGTTTAGGAAGGGAGTTTTACACCTTAGCGGATGCTGCCAGCGGCAGCGCCAACAGTAAACTTGCCACGGCAAAGTTCTATGATAACAGCGGCAGATTATACTTTGAAGCAACTCCGTACTTTGTAAATAGCAGCGTAGTGCCGGGTTTTATTGATGCAGCTCAAGCCGTCGGCACTATATATGAGTATGACCCGATCGGAAGAATTACCCGTAATGTACCGTACGGTGCAGACCCGGGCTCGCCGCGCGGAGAGACGAGAACTACGTATGAAGTTCAAAATGATCCGTGGCTAAGAGAGATTAGTGATCCTAAGGGAAATATTAAACGCAGCGCCAATGACGCCGCAAAGCGCGTATTGCGGGTTGAAGAGGTCACGCAGGATGGAACATATATCACACGTTACGCCTATAACTTTAGGGGTGATATCACTTCAATCACCGACCATTACGGCAATATCACAAACTTTGAATTCGACAAGCTCGGCAGAAGAACTGCGCTGGTCGACCCGGATGTTGGCAGGATCGAATACGAATACGATAATAGAAACAAAGTAACGCTGCAGCGTGACGAGAGGCAACAGGAGATCGAGTATCGCTACGACTTCTTAGGCCGTACAAAAGAGAAGATTGTTTATAAGAGTAGCGGCGTGATTGAAGATCATCTTTTTTATAGATACGATGAGGCGCTTGTCGCCGGACAAACCGTTTATCCGGGATTATTATCTAAGGTGGAGTATGCAGGCGGAAGCAGCGCACTTAGCTATGATCCATTCGGCAGGGTAATAGCGCGATCGCAAACGGTTTCGGAAACCGGTAGAACTTACCTCACAAGCTATACTTACGACGCGGTAGGTCGGGTTCGCGACACTATATATCCCGGAGGATTTACAGCGGTGCGCAATACCTACGACAACGTGGGGAATTTAAAAACAGTTCGCGGAGTAAGCGGGCCAGCAAGTGGTCAGACTTTCTATGAAGCTAGAAATTTTGACCGTTTTAACCGGCCGATCGAGGTAATTTACGGAAACGGTGTTCAAAGTGTCAGCACATTCTATCCAAAGAGCGCCCGACTGGCACAGCTTAGAACTACGAGATTAAGAGCTGATGGCTCAACTGAGGTACTGCAGAATTTAATCTACCGATATGACAAGTTAAGTAACATCACTTCGATCTCCGATCTAAAGCGTCCGAGTGGACCGAACTCAGCTTCACTAGGCAATATTCAGTACGACGAATTAGATCGCCTTAAATCTTATGAACGCCCGGGCCAGGCAGCCCAATACTTTAATTATGACGCTATTGGAAACATTCTCTCAAATACAGAAACAGGTATTAATGATTATGATTACGAATCAAATTTAACCCCGCATATTCTACGCAGTTCAAACGCGAGTACGCTCTACGATCATGATCCAAACGGTAACATGGTAAGGCGCGGAAATAGCGACTTTTTTACCTATGATGCGCAAAATAGATTGACCCTGGTAAATCGACCGGGAGTTACCGTTGAGTTCGGCTATAATCATGACGGCGGAAGGATCTGGAAGAGAGCCCAAGGCAATTTTACCGTATGGATTGGAGGATTATATGAGGAACGTGAAGGTAAAGAGTTATGCCATATCTATGCTGGATCTAAGCGCGTTGCCACATTAGATCAAAAGCCTCCTCTGGGGAACGTAGCGCCGATGACCCTGCCTGGAAATGGTAGTACCATAATTCCTAATACCTATCTGCGCTACTACCACCTTGATCACTTGCAGAGCACCAATATCGTTACCGATCGCAGCGGATCGATTAAACAGCATTACGAGTATAATGCCTTCGGTAGTGAACGCTTAGTTGAGTATCCGGAATCTTTCACTTTGACTTCTCAATTTACCGGACAGGAATACGATCAGGAGACTGGTTTATATTATTTTAGGTCACGATATTACGATCCCGACTTGGGCCGCTTTATTCAGCCCGATTCGATCGTGCCCAATGTCGGCGATCCACAATCTTTAAATCCTTATGCTTATGTGCGAAATAATCCGCTTAAATATGCAGACCCAAGTGGGCATGTCTTTGAATTTGTGGTTGCCATGATTATCGGCGCGGTTCTGGGCGGAGCTGAGGCGGCAATCCTCGACCAGGACATTGGAACCGGTCTGATAACAGGGGCGATAATGGGGCTTTTCGGTACCTTCGGTGCTGAGGCCCTGCCTTATGGTGGCATGTTATCAGGTGCGATCTCGGCCGAAAGAAACGGTGAGGATCCGGTAATCGGCGTGTTTTTGGGCACGCTTGGCGCAAGCGGCGGAATTTACGGCTTTACAGGGAAAGTCCAGGCAACGGGCTTAGACTGGGGCGGGCAGGCTAAGAATTTAGGCTGGTGGGTCACAACCAGGACAAATCAAAGATTAATAGATGAGACCCTTTCGCACTACGGGATCGATCGTGGTTATTTCAATGTGGGACTCGGAGCAGTTTCGTGGCTTGGAAACAGATCGCTCGGTTCGAGATATTTTGAGATCTCTACTGACGAAGGAACTTTTGGAGCAGTTGAAGGGTTTGGCGGGAGACAAGACGGCGCATGGACGTTTAGCAGCGCGCTAAAATCGTTTGCATTTGATACGGCAGATCTGCTGCTGGCAAGCCAAGGTCTTTTGACTGCTAGCGCACGTGATGCGATCAATGCAAATCGCAGTTCAACCCCATTGGTTCTAGGAAATAGCATGGGCTCATTCGATGTGGCGAATCTGGTAGCCCAATATCCTGAGCTTCACTTTGGATTTCCCGACAGTCCCAGCGGACTTCTTGCCGAAGGACTTCATTTTCCGATCGGTATGACAGCGCCTGCCGGAATGCACACTCACATTAATCCCGCTGACCCAGTCTCTGGGTTTTTGCTGAGTAAGTTATTTAATCCTACTGCAGAGATAACCGATTTGGGAGCCGGTAACCATTTTTCATTTAGAGATTATGCGACAACTGATTAATCCCACCACTTTGCTTAAGTTTTAAATTCGAGCTACAATTTGGATTACCCGATGAATAAACTTGAAAAATTCGCCGTAGCCGGTTTAGCCACTTTAGGAGCCTCCTCATGCAAGAGCTTTAGTTTGCGTGAGGCGTTAACCACCCCGCCCGATGGTCAAGCACCCGCCGCTACGGTGGTAACAGAGGAACCGGAAAAGGAGGAATTCTCTGCGGAGCTCCGCGAGCTGATAGTTTCTCTTGGTGATATATTCGCGAAATCGCGAGGATATTAACTCTTTAATCTGTTTTAGCCAGTTCAGAGCTAAGTTTTGACTCTCTCATATTAGCTATCTACTGTTCATCTCACGCATAATTGAATGAGGAATTTACTTGTGCCCGAGATACACCTTTACTACTGGAGGTTTGTTCTCCA
>CAZJXY010000172.1:0-7313 GCA_964549925.1 uncultured Bdellovibrionales bacterium
TGGACGTAGCGAATAAGTAACTTCTTTTTTTGCGCCAGGGTATCGTTTAAAGACAGGCGCCATATACCGTCATAGTTTACCATGGCCACATCGGCACCATATGACCAAGAGTAATTTTCGGACGCGTGTAAGCCTTCATTCGGCCAACCCCAATACATATGATCGAGGCGCAGTCGTTCGTACTCTCGCTCAAAGAAGTCTAAGCTTGGAACCTCGACTCCAGCGGGTGGGCTAAAACTGGGAAGATAACGCGCAGCCTGAGTCAAGATGTCGCTACTTGAAAACATCGGCTTGGGGTCGTTCCCAACGTACCATGGCCTAAAGTCATCTGGTTGGGCTGGCGCCGCCAAGACCGTGAGGACGGCCGCGGTCTGTAATGCCGTGCGTACACAGTTTCCCGCCCATGAGATTGGGGAACCGCCATGAGCGGAAGTTCCACAGGCGTTTACAGTGTTGCTACCATGACTAATGGTAGAGACAATCGATGAGTTCGGGTTAATATTTACTGGAAAGCTTTTTGGTTGAAGCTCAGCGTTGTATAGTAGAACGCGGGAATCATAGGGCTGAGAGCTGTTTTTCGGCAGAGGGTTGATTTCAAAACCATTTCTTCCATTAGTGGGTGAAGGCAATTGAGAAACCAAAGAAATCGGACCGACAACCCAATAGTCTCCATTAACAAATTGTCCACACGGATAACTCTTATCAAAGGTCCAGGTTATACCCCACTGGGTAACCGAACTACAAATTCCAGGAGCAGTCGGGATCGGAGTAGCAGAGGGGGTTGGGCTGGGCGTGGAAGAAGGCGCGCTATCATCATCGTCATCGCTGGGTAAGTTGGGATCGGGAGTTGTCTGAAATCGAGTTGGGCACGCGCTCTTCTCTAAATTCAAAATGGTTCGACGCTTGATCTTTAAGCGGGAGGCACGTTGCAAGTTACCGTCCCTTTTTGCCTGATTAGCATTTATTGAAAGAATCTGAGAGTACCGTTTTCCCGACCCCGCCTTGACTTTGAGGATAATAGTTTTAGAGTCTGGTTGTTGATAGCAGTATAGCTTGTTATTGTTAGTATAGAGCTGCGAGAACACAGGACTAGAGGATTCAAACGACACAGAGTTTAAGCCGTACGCAGAAGACTGTGTCGAACCCACGCCAATAAATATAATCAGCACCACAAACCAAAGTTTCATCGAGCCCCTTGAACCGCTAGACCGCTTTCGTTCAACATCATTTGCACGATTAATGCCAAGGTCATTTACGTAACTACTCAGCTGATTTACTGAAAACGTGAGACATGCCTTTGGTACTTTTTTAGTTATCAGGTCCGCAACAACATCACGCATATAGCCTCTACCCTTTCTATTTTGTCATCAGTGACTTGATACTCCCGGCGATTGATTGCAGAACTCCATTCAGCACTACCGGATCGATCGAGCTGACGAAGCTACCTTCAGGCCCTAAATCGGGATCTTGATTCGCGGCGACGCAATTTGGAAAATCCGGTTGTGGCTGAAGACCGTTATTTGGATTATTGTCTTCATCTTTCATCAATTCCTTGGCATTTGCCAATCGAGACAGAAAGCGATTTTTAACCATTGCTCCTGGATTGTTCACGCACTGAAATGGATCGATGGCATTAAAGGTTAAAGTTGCGGCTGTTCCGTTCGAAATGGAGCTTTGTTGCCAACAGTCAAAAGTCGGATCCTTAAAGCCATCTCCCCCTATTCCAAGAACATAATATTGAACCCCCATCTTTCTTAGAGTGTCACTTCGCTCTATGGCGTCCAGATAATCGTAAGCCGCATCGGTGTATTGACTTTGAGCCCAACCTGGTGAGAACCCAGAAGGAAATGGATATGGATAGTCATATTGCCATCCAGCGCAACTGGACGGAACGGAAACTCTCCGAGTGGGTCCTCCATCCGTGTACAAAATCGTTGCAACTACATCTGTAGAAAGAAGGGTAATTTTCTGGGAGACAGCGCTAAAATCCTCCTGTGCTAATCTAAGCCCATCGGCGGTCGCGGTACCCAAAGCAGTTCCAAGATTATTAATTTGATCGATCAAAGTCGGTAGATCAACCTTGTTATCTAATTTCCTAACGGTCGAGGCAGAATTTCCACCGATTCCATAGAAACCAACATAATCTTCTTGGGCTAGGTTTAGGCTGCTTAGAAAATCTATAGCTCCCTGCTTTGCAATGCTGATCTTCTGACGCCCATCCGGAGCAAGCCAGTTCATCGAATCAGAGTTGTCCAAGATGAACATTAGAACCAAACGCCGCGAGAGGCACGAGGCAGAGGCGTCAAGCGTAGTGAACTTTTGCATCCCAGGTACTAATCTCAAGAGGTAATTTGGAACGTCGATTGTTGCGTCTATCTTTACCTCCCGTGGCGGAGCTACGCTTGGGTCGGGAGTGAGCGTTATCACAGGAAGCGGCATGGATTGGACGTCCAACCCATTTAGCTTGAGATTATCCAGAATTCCAGTCTGAGCAATGCCGGCTAAATTTGAGGCGTTCTTCTCATCCTCAATTAGATGAACCAAGCTGACGCACATTGCATCGACTGCAGACCCGAGTTCATTCGATGTTGTGTGCACGTTAGAAATATCTACGGCAAGAGCAAAGAATGCAAGTAGGCTAAATAAGGCAGCGATTACGAATACTATTGCAAATCCGCGCTCGGATCTTTTCGATTTTGAATTACAGAATCGCACCTTCGTACCTCGACATGAATGATCTTGTAAACGAACTAAAACGCCCAGGCAGAGACGGACTATAACTCTGGTAGACTTCACAGATTCCGATTCGGTTTTTGACCGCACCGTTACTACCCTGCATCATGCTGATCGGAAAATCTTCCGCACTGACTTTTGAATAG
Organism: uncultured Bdellovibrionales bacterium; assembly: GCA_964549925.1. Lineage (GTDB taxonomy): Bacteria > Bdellovibrionota_C > UBA2361 > UBA2361 > J135 > CAZJXY01. The sequence goes on from CAZJXY010000172.1 coordinate 2,880, forward strand.
ATACTCCCGGACCTAGGTGTGTATTTTGAGTAGTACCCGCTCTGGGTGCGGCCGCTCGCGGCATTGACACCATCAATTGCTATCAGCCCGACTTTTGATGTCGCTGTCTGGGGGCTGGGGCCTGAGCCTGTGCTTTGAAATTTCGGGGGTTTGTAGTCATAGATGCTCAATATGATCTCCGAGTTTGGGATGGCAAGATTAGCCAAATTTTGCATGTCATTATACTGATTGTTTAGACAGGTCTGAATTTCGTTCGTCGGAGTGAATGGATCATCTTTCATTTCCCCACAACTTCGAAATACTGATCGTGCGCACTGTCTAGTAAAAACTATTAGAGATTGGTCGAGTTGAAGCATCTTGCTAATCTCGAATGTTCCAAGAATCAAAGTAAGTAAGAGTGGGACAATTAGCGCGAACTCAACCATTGCGCTTCCTGATTCTCTGTATTTGATCTGTTCCATTTTAAACTCCACCTTTAAGCAGGCTCATTTTGTGCCACGGCAAGAGCCTGGATGCTGACCGGAAACCTACCAAAGATTAGGTTAAGCGTGTCAGTTGCCTCAATCGCAATGAAATCTTTGGGCTGTCCAGCCGAGTCAACAGCGCATTTTGCTGTAAGCGAAGCGGCAGATTTTGAGGAACATATCGTAATCTCTGCAGGCTCTAAGTCTAGTCCGTAGCTTTTGGCAGTGGATATGATCTGAGATTCAATTTCTTGTTCCCTGGTTAAGGGGGCGTTAGTTTGGTTTAGGATTGCCCAGCGCAGCCCTTTTGAAATTGCAAACTGCATCGCTGATTTTCGATAAGCCGCAAGTCCGATGTCAAATCCCGCTAAAAGCACTAGTAGAAAAACCGGAGCGATGACAGCAAACTCGACCATGCTTGCGCCCGACTCCGGACGCCAAATCTTTATTCCACACATAACCCTCCACCCGCTACGCAATGTAACGATCACAAAAATGTGACTGTATGAGGAGTGACCTTATATTCTCGGGATTGCTTAACTATTGGATATAATCAACTCACCCCACACTTCCGCCCCTACCCTAGACGGCGGATACCAACCACAAATAAAGTTATGCAGCTTTCATGCCGTGAGGTGACTAGACTCCAACCAGAACTGCTACTGAAAAGATCCTAAATCGAGCATTTTCTCTTAAGATTTCAACGGTTACGCAGCTATTTGGCCCTACTGCTCAACCCGCTCAGAGGGGTCGGAAATCTTGATAATCTCTTTGGTCCCATCCTTTTTCAGAATCTCCACCACTAGATCCTTCGGGTACTCTCCACCTGATTTAGTGAAGCGGAAATGCTCTCGATCTCCATTTCCAATATCGCTGTACTGTCCCTCCTCGATTAGCTCGCCATTTACGTCCTTTAGGAACACGGACTCAATCAATCCAGTCAAAGCGGATGGAGCGAGTATTACCAATTTTCCATCCTTATCGGATTCTGGTTTAAATAGGAAACCAGCTGCGCTTCCGGCCGCCGTCCCCACAGCCGGGGCTCCGCTTTTCGTGTTAGATGGGTGATTTAGGTCTAACACACCCGGATCTTCCTCCCCGGCTTCGAACTTCCCGATTTTGGCCGCGGCTAAGAGCAGCGCCTGCTCCATGTCAGCAACGGCGATGGTGTTATCCCCCGGACCTCCCCGTCCGTCGTAAAGAGCCTCTAAGTTGTCATCTAGCTGGGCACCCTGGAAACTTTCCGCGTGAATCTTCTCCGCCTCTTCAGTGGTAAGTACGCCCCCCTCAACCATCTCGCGAAGTGCGGCTTTAGCACAATCTTCGTAGTAGGTATAACCGTCCGGCCGACGCATCAAGTCAAGGTGTTTTTGGAGAGCTTCAGCATATTTTGTACCTCCCTCCTCACCCTTTAAAGCCTGAATCCTTTGACGAATGATAGAGGCAAAAAGTTCCTCTTCATTTATCTGATTTGACGAGTTGGGCACGAGCATTCCCTTCAACATCGTCGCAAAGTCATTCTCCAGGGAGACGCCTGGGTCACTCTGAGCGGTTGAATCTTCAGCCTTGGTCTTACTTAAACTCAGTCTTCCGACTTTATCAATCGGCTTAACCAGCGGATTTAACTCAAGTTGATCAGCTGTAGTCGCAATCATAAAAATCACCCATCACCCCTGAGAACATAAGTGAAAAATTTGCCCACCAAGGAGAGTAGTGAATGATACAGCATTTTACGTGCCAAGCGCGCTCTTTGCTCGTGTCCGGCTGTATCAAGATCTGTTGTCGTTCATTTCGGGGCGAGTGGTAGTTCTAGGGTGAAAGTGCTGCCTTCATTTTCCGCGGTCTTAACATTGATTGATCCGCCCAGCTTTTCAGCCAATTTCTTTACGCAGGCGAGTCCAATACCGCTCCCTTCAATCTCCTTACCGTGGGCGCGGGCAAAAGGTCGAAAGATTGTATCAACCTTGTCCGCTGGGATCCCTCTCCCGTTATCAATAAACTCTAGCACTGCCTTTTTAGCAAACGGCTGAGCTTTGGATTTGACAGTCAGGATCAAGGGGCGGGCGGGTGACCGATACTTAATCGCATTTCCAACCAGATTGCTCAGAATTTGGTAGATCTGGGTTGTTCCTCCAATCACTTTTGGAAGTTCACCCTCAATTTTTACGGCAGTGCGGGTCTGCTCGATTTGTTGACTGTAGTCGGTGAGTACATCGCTAAAGGCGGACTCAAGATTTACTTGCGAGTTAGAAACTGTCTGTGAGGCAATCCGAGAATATTCAAGGATACTTCCGACTAGATTGTGCAACCTATCTGCAGCTGTACCAATATGGGTGATTACATCTCGTAACTCGGGCTCTAAATTCTTAGAAAAATCTTGATTAAGCAGATTTACCATCCCCTTGACCGTTGCAATCGGAGCTTTGAGATCATGCGAAACCATATAGGTAAAATCCTGCAGATCTTTGTTTTTTTCCTCGACTTGTTTCTGATATCTAACTGCACCTGTCACATCCAGTGTGATTGATAGAGACGAAGTCACTTCACCGCTCGAATTCAACAACGGAACTGTTCGTGTCTCGACCCAGATCTCCATGCCACTCTTGTGGAACAGACGATAGCGGTGTTGGAATGGTTCCCCGATCGCTGCCATAGCCTGGGCGCGTTTGCATACGGCTTGATCATCGGGGTGGGTGATTGAAAGAAAGAAGTCATCCTTGGACTCATAGATTGTGTTGAGGGGATATCCAGTCAACACTTCTGTGAAAGGGCTACAATATTTAACTTTGTTCTCCTGATCCCGAATAACAACGGCAGCCGCAAGGTTACCTGTAAGAAGCTCATACCGTTCGACAAGTTTTTCTGACTCCTCACCTAGAGCGGAGATTGTCTCGAGTAGATACCTCACGTAATTTCGATGAAGCTTAAGGAAGCTATCTAGCTCTGAGATTCCGCAGCTTTGAGGTTCCTCAGTAAACACTCCACGGGAGGCGTTCTTCGGATTTAACAAATGCTCAGCCCGCTTCAAAAAGAAGTTGATCTGCGAGAAGGCCATTTTCACACCGAGCAAGATCGCGCCAGCTAGGGCAAGTGCAATTAGCAGATATGGTGCAAGCGGTGTGGGTACAAACTCGAAGGTAAAAAGGGCAAGCAGCCAAAGAAGCATAACTATCGCCCAGGAGCATTTTGACACTAAAATCAGCAAGGCTCGAGCAGCACTTCCAAAGAACCGATTTTCCCCGCGCAGCTCCAAACTAATTTCGCTCCTTACCTAAATAGATCTCGCTCTCTGTTTCAAAAAGCCTGCGAAATGCCTCGAGCGTTGACTTGCGTTCCTCTGCACTAATCTTAAGAACAGAGAATACTTCATCCAGGCGTTCCTCGTTTGCACTTCTTAGGCGATTGAATCCTTGCGGATGTCCAAGCCCCAACGCATGAGAGATTGTATCTGCGGCTTTGATAATGCCAACGAGAGAAGGTCCGGCACCTTGTAGCTCTTCGGGCTTAAACGGCATGTGGTGTTTTCTCACAATTTCTACCATCTCCGGTGAGAAGCGCCACTTTTCGGCAATCAGTTCTCCCACCTCCGTGTGATTAAAAGCGAAGCTCTCCTCTTCGATTTGGCAAAAGTTCTTTTCTCCGGACTTTGCTTTTTGGAGCACTTTTTCATATTCCTCGCTGGCGCGCTGCAAGAGGAATAGCTTCCCGATGTCATGCATCAGTCCGCCTAAGAACGCGACCCCTTCTTTAGCTGGGCAAAACCGTTGGGCCAAATTCCTTGCGATCAGTGCTGTGGCGATATCATTCGCCCAAAACTGAGCCCGGGCCGGGTGCTTGGATGGAAATAGTTCGGAGAGTGAAGTCGCATTAAGTAAGCAGCGAAGCTCGTTGATGCCGATGACGTTTATACAGTCTTCGATTGTCTCGCTCTTTTTCCCCCGGTCAAAGTACACCGAATTTGCAATTTTTA
>CAZJXY010000173.1:0-7303 GCA_964549925.1 uncultured Bdellovibrionales bacterium
GTAATCCCACAGTATGATCTTGCTCATATGAGACGATTAAGCCTGATTAGCTTGGCCCAAAACGAGCTTCCTGGACTCTATTTTTGCGGCGCGGAAATCGGAGGAGTCGGCGTCCCGGATCGGGTTGAAACAGCGGTGAAAGCTGTTAAATTTGCATACGGGGGCTAATTAAAATTCTCTAGCATTTACCCTAAAGATCAAATACTCTCCCTGACATTATTTAACCTTAACCTTAATAAAGGGACACATTTATGCGAATTTTATTTTCTTTCCTTGCTATAGCAGTTGGAGTTGCAATCGCTTCTCCGAGTATGAGTTACGCTGCTAACTCTCCGGAACAAGCTTTTGTCGATCAATACAAGCAAGCTTTTGAAAAGAAAGATGAGGCGGCCCTAAAGGCTCTACTTCTTTCAAAAAATGCAAATGCTGAGGCTCTTGAGTTTTTTACTATGATGATGACTGCAGAGATGGGAACCCCGATTAAGAGCATTGAACTTCGCGATCTAACTCCGGAAGAAGTAAAAAAGGCTACCGAGACACAACCCCTTCCAGGTGGCGGAATGGCTAAACTTCCGATTAACCCGACTAAGAAATTGGTAATCAAAATGGGCGATGAGCATTCCAATAGCTCAAGTGAAACCTTCGTAGCGATGGTAGATGGGAAATATATGATCCCAGTTCCAGCTGACGTGAAAACCGAGAAGAAGTAGGAATATTTCTTAGAAGGAGGGCCGAGCCAAAAGTGGCTCGGCCCTCTCATCCCTCATCCCCTCCCGCCCAGGTCGCTCCAAAACGACCAATTACTACAATAATATCAAAATGTTATTACGTGTCACTGACTGGGAAATTTTCCCAAAAGGGTCCTCTTTGGCATGTCTCCTGCATTATAGCGCTTAGGGTCAATTTGTATTTTTGGGTGTCAAGATGAAGAAAGGGTGTAGTTTTTTAAAGCGACGCTTCTCCGAGGCTGGAGCGGCGATGGTTGAATTTGCCGTAAGCGCTCCGATATTTCTTTTGGTGGTTCTCGGTGGGTTAGAAGTTAGTTTAGCTTCGTACCAATCATCGGCGATGCAGTACACTCTTGCAACCGCATTGCGCACCGGAATTTTGAGCACCAGCTTTAGCATCCCCGATCGAACTAATTTTATAAAATCTCAAATTGCTCAGATTGGCACTCGGTACGGTTTGCAACTCGCCCCGACTGAAATCAAGATCTGTTCAGCCTCTTCAATTGTCGGGCAACCAAATTTAGATCCTAACTGCCCGATCGAAAGTGCCGGCAATCCACGGGATTTCATAATGGTTAAGGTTGATAAAAGCACAACGCTCCTCTTTGGCCGATATCCGATTCACTTACAGAGTACAGTGGTTGCCATCAATGAACCGGCATAATTTGGGTTTGAGTCGTATGAAAAGTAAATTAACAAAAACTAACCTGCAGCACCGAAATCGAGTAGCAGAGGTTGGCTCTGTGATGCTCGAATTCGCCCTAATGGCTCCAGTTCTATTAGCTTTGGTTCTTGGAACCTTCGAAATCTCTAAGATGTTTAGGATCGATCAGGGGCTGATGAGCTTTTCCAGAGGGTGTGCTCAGGCTACATTTAGAACCTGCATCCTTAGATCGGATAAAGCTACTTGCTTAAATGACCTTCGCTCTCAGTTGAACCATCTTGCGTCACTAGCCGTGCCTGGTGCTGAGGTAGTTCTAAGCATGTATAAGTATGAGCAAGGGATGCTTTTGGTAACCGGCAGTGGTGGGCACGGTCACGGCGGAAGTACCGTAACCAAACCTCCACCGACCGTGAAGCTTCTCGCCATTAGCGGTACAGATGGAACCGGGCGCACCCCGGCAGGAAACTATTCAAAGTATATCCCTCCTGCACCGTCTAGTTTATATGATTCAGTTCTTGCCTCTAACTTTCGAGCTGGAATCTTACAGGGTTCTAGTAACTCCAATGCCGATCTTGGCCGGATTGTAGATACTATTGGAGTATGTGAAGTGTTCTCACGCTATGAGCCGGTGGTATCTAATAAACTACAGTTCTTTAAGGTTTTGGGAAGTACTCGCTATGAAGACTCACTTATGTAGCCACTCGCGATTTGAGTGCGAGCGCGGAATCAGCACGGTTTTTCTGGGATTGATCTTTTTTTCCTTCCTCGCATTTCTTGGATTTGCGGTTGATGTTGCAAATTTGCATCGAACCCAGCATCAGCTGCAAGCCTCCGTAGATAACATGTCCTTATTTTTGGTAAACCAAATAGAAGATCGTGACTATAGAAGACTTTCAGAAATCGCTAAGCAGGGGATCGAAGATAATCTGTCGGCCAAAGGGCTAGTTGGTTATACCTTGGCGGATCCCATTATTGAGCTTGTTCCGGAAGACGCGCCAAGACAAGTTAACATCACAGCTGAGGTGACGCTTCCCCTTCGCATATTAGGCATGGTTCCAACCTTTGGAGACACAGCCACAGTACGTGCGCTTGCTAGTGCGGTTTCAAAAAGAATGGTTACGGTCGTGGTTGCTGACGTTTCCAATTCAATGGTTGATCCGGCCGATCCAAGCTGTACCGGTACCTGCCCCTCAAAGTTAGAGAAGTTAAAGGAAGGGTTAATTCAGTTTCTTACGATTATTAGCCCAAAACCGGAAGATTACTTCGGAATCGTCACTTTCTCGGGATCCGAAGCTGAGATAGCGTTTCCGCTGCAGCGTGACATAGACAATCAATCGGTAATTGATTTTATAAACTCCGACCCTAGATTCAATCATGGAGTGACGTCTACATATCAAGGCACGCCTACTTGGCACGCATTTAAGCTTGCACATGGTGAATTTGATCGGGTCGCTGCGCTAACTACAATTCTGCCCACAGACGTAGTAACCGCCGTGGCTTACACCGACGGCCGGCCGGTTGGAACCCCTCAAGCCTCCCAAATTACCCTTCCATATCCATGTACGGCATTTAGTTATGATAATACCTACCCAATGCCTACAGGGTATAGCACGACCAACCTTACGAATTTAGCTCATAATCAAATGCTCACCATCAATGAAGCGGATCAACTAAGACTTGCTGTTCACGGAGTAAAGATTCTATCTCTCGGTGTTGGAGCAAGCGGAGTAGTCGCTCCAAACTCGTGGGAGTGTAATTTTAGTGATAATACGTACGGGAGCGGTAGATTGACCAAGCGAATCGGAGATCCATTCGAGTGTGCAAATAACCAGGGGAAAATGTTGCAAGTGACCCTTACAGCCCGCTTGGCAAACGACGCCGATTATTTTGCACGTTATTTCATGACCGATACTGACCCGTATCAAACCGGATTGCAGCCACCACTTGATTTCCCCAGCTGTCTAACGCCGAGCACCACAGTGCCGGGGCCACGTGGTCAATCGGCAGTGTTTACTAACTCCGATCAGTTAAATGACTTCCTAGCAAACTACGGCGAGTCGATTAAAAACGCTCTGATAATGTAACCCTAAAAGGCCCTAGCGAAAATCTAGATTCGACCTGATAGATGGCGCATGCTATATCAACTAAGCCTAGAACTAATTTTTTATCAGGGTGTTATGCGAAAATACCTTTCTTTTTCTCTATTGCTTCTTAGTTTTACACGCCCACTCTCTGCCTTCGCCGGGGATGCCGCAACCGTTGTTCTTTCTAGCGGAGCAACTGTAAAAATTAATAACGGCTATACTCAGCTGGTCAATGAGCTAAAGGAGTTTAATCGAGTAAACAAAAAGGGGGGTGAAGGATACTTAGCTGAGATCAATATCGAAGGGAGTACGTTTTATATAAATCTCTCTGAAGTGGCTGTAATCTGCCGAGATTCCTGTTCTAACGTGGAATTAACCGCCCCACCGAAGCGCTAAGCATTACCGCTTAGCGAGATCAACTGAAGCCTGAGTTCCATCCAGAAATTTATGTACATCAGCGATAGGAATCGCTAATCCCATGTGCGAGATCACATGCGCGCCTCCAATTCCAGTAGTATAGATCTTCGCGTAGACCCCAATCAGCTCTCTTGTATGAAGATCAAATATTCCCCCGCCAGAGTTTCCGACATATGTCGGTGCTGAAAGCTGAATAAAGTGATCACCATCTACTACTTCATCCACATCTCCGATGATTCCGAGTGTGGGATACGGGGCATCTCCGATCGGACATCCAACCGCCGCTACCCATTCAAACGGTCGGCACTGTGCCGCCGACTCGGTTGAGGCTAACTTAGCAGCATTCAATTTCTCGGCCGAATCAAACTTGACTAAAGCCAGATCACGAACGATGTCGTGCGCAACACAGAACCCACGGAATGTGTGTTTAACCCCATTTTGAAAAGTCTCAACTTCAATACTGGTCGTTGCAGGATCTGCTCCATCAATCGCATCTCGTACTACATGCCAATTAGTTATTACCTGGTTCTCAAACTGGCCTTCCTTCTCAACCGAATTAAAGACCACCCCGCTTCCAACTGAGGTGGGGCCGCTTAATCTTACCACAGGGCTAAGCACATCTCGGATCAAGACTTCGCAGTCTGGCTCCCAGCCGGAAAGCGCCTGATCGATAGTGTCCGAGAATTTTTGGTCGGTCTTTGTTCGAAGAATCAAATTTGATACAACTTCGCGCATTAAGCGCTCCTGTTCATATTGCATCCTTTGTGAGAGCGCTTTTTCTACTTCGGATTTAATCAATGAGCTTATCTCAGGCGTTAGTTCGACATTAACTTGAGATGTTCCGGCCTCAACTGGCCCTAAGCTTTCCTTCGCTTCAGTGCTTTTACAAGCAAAACCAAAAAGTGATAAGGCTGCTCCTAAAGTCCAAGCCTTCAGAGCGCCGTAAGATGCGGACGATCGATTCGAGAATCTTACCTCGGAAAGAGACTCGGGGTCAGATTGGGGCGATCTATCGGCAGCACTAATTGTAGTTTGATCCATCCAAGCTCCAAGTGCAGGAGGAGAGTTCTAAATTTTTGATTGGAGCAATGAACTTTTAGGATCTTTGACTACGAAGGAGCGATGAATTTTACTGCGAGATCATCAGTTTGTACTAAAACTAAGCTTCATCCTTAATTTAATCCTTTTTCCAGATCATCCTAATAAAATCTTAATTTACTGATGGGCAGCCCATATAACCCACTAGAATATAATTACTTTTTGAACTGTCTCAGATTTTAAGCTATCCGCTCAGATTAATTACCTATCCCCCTTATGATAACCTCAATTTTCTGCTACCCTCCCTCGCCCTGTAACCTTACACAGGTATTCAATTATTTATTATGCAGCTTAGAAATATCGCCATTATCGCCCACGTAGACCACGGAAAAACAACCTTGGTCGATCAACTCTTTCGTCAATCCGGCGCCTTTCGCGAGGGAGAAGAGGTTGCTGAGCGGATCATGGATAACATGGACCTCGAACGTGAGCGTGGAATTACCATCGCAGCAAAAAACTGCGCTATCCGCTGGAAGAATACCAAAATAAACATAGTAGATACTCCTGGACACGCCGACTTCGGTGGCGAAGTAGAACGCGCACTAATGATGGTAGACGGTGCAATACTTCTGGTTGACGCATCGGAAGGGCCGCTCCCGCAAACCCGCTTTGTGCTAAAGAAGGCACTTGAGCTAGGGCTCCCTATTATTGTCGTGATAAATAAGATCGATCGAAAGGACGCCCGGCCAAAAGAGGTGCTAGATGAGATTTATCAGCTGTTCCTCGACCTTGAAGCTACAGACTCTCAGATTGACTTTCCAATTCTTTACGCCGTGGGACGAGATGGAATAGCCAAAAAATCCTTAACTGAAGAAGGTAAAGATCTCTCCCCTCTTTATGAGCAGATCCTAGAAACTATTCCGGCTCCAAAGGCGTCAGCCGATCAGCCATTCCAAATGCTTGTTTGTAATTTGGGATACTCGGACTATGTCGGGCGGCTAGCGATCGGAAAAGTTTTTAGCGGCGGGGTTAAGAAGAACGAACCTGCGACGCGAATAGACGAAGACAGTAAGGAAATCCCGCTAAAAATTATTAAGCTTCAAGTCTATGAAGGTATCAAACTGGTTGACGTTGATTCAGTTAGCGCCGGTGAAATTGTAATCTTAGCCGGGATAGAGGATGTTGAGATCGGAGATACGATCTGTTCGCGCGAGAATCCGAAGGCGCTAAAGCGTTTGATCGTTGATGAGCCGACAATTTCGATGCGATTTTTCTCAAATACCTCACCACTGGCAGGCAAGGACGGGAAATATGTTCTCTCCAGTCAAATCGGCGCAAGACTGCATAAGGAAGCGCTGCACAACGTGGCCTTACAGGTCGAAGATTCCCCCGATCGTGAGAGCTTCGTGGTCAAAGGTCGCGGAGAGTTTCAGATGGTGATACTAATTGAAACGATGCGGCGTGAAGGGTATGAAATGAGTGTCGGCCGCCCGCAGATCCTATTTAAGGAAAAAGACGGTAAACAACTTGAGCCAATTGAGCATGTTTATATAGATTGTGACGAGCGCTTCACCGGTATTGTGACAGAGAAGCTCTCGCAACGCCGAGGAAGGATGGTGAATCTCGTAAACCATGGAACCGGACGAGTTCGGATTGAATTCTCAATTCCATCGCGAGGATTGATTGGGTATCGAGGAGAGTTTTTGACCGACACCAAGGGAACCGGTCTGATGAATACCTCAGTCGAAGGATACGAGGAATTCCGCGGCGAGTTTGTTACAAGAGTAAATGGTTCTTTAGTATCCGATCGCGCCGGCACATCTATTCCGTATGCGTTGTTTCACTTAGAACCTCGCGGGATAATGTTCGTTGGGCCTGGAGAGGAAGTTTATGAGGGTATGGTTGTGGGCGAGCATAACCGTGATAACGATCTAAATGTTAATCCGACCAAAACTAAAAAACTTACTAATATCCGAGCGGCTGGAAAGGATGAAAACGTAATTCTAACTCCCGTAACTCCGATGACTTTGGAGCGTGCGATTGAGTTCATCCGCGATGATGAGCTAGTCGAAATTACACCTAAAAATATTCGTATTCGAAAGACGATTCTCGCAGAGAATAAGCGCTCCTAGATTTTCTCTGCATTATCCGCATCCGCCCTGCGATCCGCAATTTAAGCAGCGGTAGCAGCCTGCCGGTATTGCCATTAGGCTAGACCCACAAACCAAACAAGGCTGAGTGGTCTGATGTTTGGCAGTGCTTAGCGGTTGGGTTCGCTTTGATCCATCGCGATAAATTGCGATCGATTTTAGGCCGAGGCGCCAAGCTTCCAAGAAAATATTAAAAATCTCTTCAACCGATGTATCCATCGG
>CAZJXY010000174.1:0-7250 GCA_964549925.1 uncultured Bdellovibrionales bacterium
GGAGTGGGCTTGATATTGTGTTAAAACTATTGTGTAGCTATATGGATAAGTAATTTAACTTACTACACTTTTCCGAGTAAACTTAGCGACTGAATTTAATACTGAGGCCGTTGATAGTAATGACTGCATCATAGTAGTTATTACTCGGAGAACTATCGGAGAGAAATGAGATGGCTGAAAGTACAGCACAAAACGGTTCTGGAACAAATTTCAAAGTAAACGATCGAGTTCAGCGCGCTTCAGGAAAAGGTCCGCTTGGATTTGTGACTTCAATTCGCACAGACTCTCTGGCGGTCTCTTCAACTCGAGAGGAGAGTGGAATCCTGCTCGGTGTACAGTGGGATAACGGGAGTTACTCATTTTTTACCCCGACTTCTCTTAAGCACCATTCGGCTTAGCCGGAAGTTTTCTTTCGGTGCCGTTGATCAAGTTGAGAATATTTTCTCTGTGACGATATATTACGACCATTGAGATCACCAACATTGGTGGGATCGTGGCGCTAGCAATTCCCCTAAAGATTGCAATGCATGGGATCATCACGGCAGCAGCAACAGATCCTACCGATACTGTGCGAAACAGTTTAACTGCGCAGATAAATACGAATAAGGCAAGAAGTGCTGCAACGTGATCGAGCGATAGATATACGCCAAGAGCGGTAGCGATTCCCTTTCCCCCTTTCAATTTTCCTGGGATAGAAAAGCAATGTCCCAGAACGGCAGCGCAACCAGCCCATGCGCTGAAGCGAATATCGTCGGTTATCTTCCAAGCTACGTATGTAGCGATAAACCCCTTGAAGCAGTCTGCGAGAAGTGTAATTGCCCCGGCCTTTTTACCAAGAGTTCTGGTTATATTAGTTGCGCCCACATTTCCACTGCCGGTCTTGGTTATATCAACGCCGCGTTTCTTGGCTAAAATGTAGCCAGATGGAAATGTTCCAACCAGATAAAAGGGGATCATGGCCACTATTATTTCGAACGCGCTCATCAACTAAGCATTATAACAGTCTTGGTTTAGCAGGTAGTGTCGTTTCCTTATGTATAATGCAATCTTTAGCTCAGATCTAGCGAGCAATATTATTCGGTCTCCCAGCTTTGATTTATCTGCTTGATCTCCGCCTCCAAGCTCGCCAATCGTTCCTCCGTAATTTTACTGAGACTCCGAACCGGTTTTCCATTATAGGCTGGAGGATAACAGCCTATCGCTGAATCTGGCATCCCGACGGAGTTAAGTTGATAAACCGCCTCCTGGATCATGTTTCCACAGGTTCGGATTGGGGCATCGGGATCAGCGAATCTGGCGCTGCTGCTGACCCCGCAGCCTGAAATCAAAGCACAAATAAGAGCAAATGGTAGGATTCGCATGACTCATACTATAGCCGATTCGGAGGGCTAATAAAGACTCATGCAATTTAGAGCTTTCTACCCGGAACGCCACCATTTCTTGTAAGCAGCCCAGCCTAGTAAAGCCAGCGAGCCCAAACCCGCCGCCGCCAAAGAGCCGTACATCCAGGTATCGGATTTAAATGGTAACCCTTCGAAATTTGCGCCAAAAATCGCTCCAAATATGGTCCACGATACTGCCATCCCCGCGGCAATTGTGAGACGTTTTGTAATTTCGCTGTCCCGAATTGAGAGCACAGATCTATAGGTTGATAGCAGATTATCAATCCGCCCCGACATTCGCTCAACCTGCTTTTCCGTGCGCGTATGAACATTATTCACTTTCTTGAATGCGGCCCGTGACTCAATACCCATCTTTCCAAGTGAGTCATCGACCAGTAGATCATCAAACATCGGATTCAACGGCTCAAGTAGTCGCGTGATTTCATCAAGAGACTCGTAAATATCTGTAATGTCGTAGGTCATGGCCTTTTGGTTTAACTCACCTTGTTGCATGTCTCGGAAGAGGCCTTTAATCCGTTGATCAAAATGTTTAACTACTTGCTCATTATTCTCAGTGACTGTTCTGAGTAGATTTGAAAATATCGAAAGCCCTGGAGACTTATCCTTTGGCAATCCATCCATTTGAACTCGAGCGAAGACCTTATCAACCTCGGAGCATTTGAGATCGTATGATGTAATCAGAAAGTTTTTTCCAACGAACATGTGCAACTCTCTGTTCCTTATCTTATTTGGATTTTCAGGATCCACCTCCAAGATGTTGACCACAGCAAAAAGATGGTCCGAATGTCTCTCAACGATAGTCTCTTCGTCGATTTTAAGACAGCTGAGCACATCTTCGGCGTCTAATTTATACTTAGATTTTAGCTCTTCGAATGTACATTCCGAAGGGTTAGCTAAGTCAATCCATTGAAAAGCAGCCTTTACGCCGCTGGATTTTCCATTTGTCTGCGTACCTGAGCAGATTGCGCCACTCTCATCCAAACAAATAGAGCGACGCTCACTCGGGTGAGCAATGCGGCAATCGCTTAGGGACTCGGATGTACGCAGAGCATGGGTGTAACCCGTTAGTATTTCGCTCAGACTACTGCCGAATGGTGAAGAGATCGTTGCACCTTCGGTGCCGCCTGCAAGAAGCACGCGCTCAAGTCTAGAAACTTTGAGATCAATTGACTCTGCTTTCACTTCCTCAGCAGATTTGCTTTCCAACGCTTCGACCAAAGAAACTATCGCTTTCTGAGGAAGGTTATTCAGTTCGACTTTGGCAATAACCGAGTCATCATTTCCAAGTAAGCTGATTGATACCGGCAAAGCAACTGCAGATTCTCTCTCCGCGAGCGGTTGGTGGAATCGGAGAATCATACCTCCCGAGCAAAGTTCAACCATCTCAGAGCGATTAGCTTCATCTGTTACTGTCTCGGCAAGCTCAGCCGAAGGGGATAGAGGCTCTACCTCGAAAGTTGGGGCGACTGATCGACCGAGGGGAATCGGATCAGGGGGTGGCACGGCACTACTTTGATCAGGTGAAGACAACTCTGGCATGGGCACGCAACCAAGGACACTATTGTCACTAGAAGTAAGTCTATCATTCTCGACAAAGCTAACCTAAGGTTTAGAGCGTAGCGCAGGGTGCCCACGCACCGCTGGTCTAAATAGTTGAGATTACGTAGAAATCCTATCTTAACTCGGTATTTGGAACTCGATCCAGGACGAAATCTAAAATGCTATCGGTTTGAAGGTTTGCGAATAATGTAACATCGCCTTCGAGGCACTCGGTGTTTGGATTGCCGCTCGAAACTACACCGACAACCCCTACTGTACCATCGTCGATGGTTAGAAGTGCTGGACCTCCTGAGTCGCCGTTGCAAGGATTACTTCCGTCTCCGGTGAAGGCAGCAGCGATATGATTCGACGTCACATCACTTACGATCATGGCTCCACCTTTGGATACACCAAAGTTGCCGTCCTCATCTAACCCGAAGCCTTGCACGCCAATTGCATCCCCCGTCTCAATATCTTTGGAGACAATTATAGGTATGGTGCTAAGCCCCAGATCGCGCTCGGTAGTGAGAATTGCAACGTCATTAAACAGAGCCAAATTAACACCATCGGTTCCGACATCCGGATGTATATCCACCTGAACCACGTTTATTTCGCCAGACCCAACCGATACAGTTGCATTAGAGACTCGGAACGCAATAAAGCAGTGGGCTGCGGTAAGAATCTTATCCGTATCAATCACGTTTCCTGTACAGATTGCGCTCTTACCATCTCTACCTTCTAGATTGATCCTAACGATCGGGGAACCTGCTGTGGAGCATGTTTGGCCGTCAATAATTTTTAGGTTCAGCCCCAAGCAAAAATTAGCGTCATCAAGCGAACCGCCCGAATCGGAGCCCGAGCTGCCGCCGCAGGCAACTAAACCCATCAGAATCACGGTCAGCAATATGCGCACACCTAGTTTCATATCATCCTCTGTTTAAAAGCGAAGCGATTTAATAGCCGCCTTTCGGTCCTTGCTTCCAAAAATATGCGAGCCCGCCACTAAGACATCGACGCCGGAATCGATACATCTTTTTCCTGTGGTTTCATCAATTCCGCCATCCACTTCTAAAAGGGTGCCAAGCCGACGCTCAGAAACCTTACGTTTGATCTCCTCAATTTTCTTTAGGGATGGTTCTATGAACTTCTGTCCGCCCCAGCCCGGATTTACACTCATTACCAAAACTAGATCCGAGACCTCAAGCAGAGCGTCGATTGAAGATACTGGGGTTCCAGGGTTTAGCGCTATACCGTTTTTAATCCCCAGATCCCTTATCTGACTTAAAACTCGATGGGCATGCATACAAGCCTCGACATGGACAATTATTCTGTCGGCCCCAGCGTCTCGGAAAGTTTGCAGATGCTTTTCTGGCTCCACGATCATAAGGTGAACGTCGAGGAAGAGCTTGGAACAATTTCGTGCAACTTTCACCAAGTTATCCCCAAAAGTTATTGGAGGGACAAATTTCCCATCCATCACGTCAAGATGTAGCCACTCGGCTCCGGCGGCTTCGACGTCCCGGATTTCAGATTGTAATTTGCCGAAATCAGCAGCCAATATCGAAGGAGCAATTATGGGTTTATTAGAACTGGTCATTTAGCCTCATATCGTAACTTGCGTGCTAGGAAGTGGCAATCCTCCCCAATCGATCTCCCTTCCGCAATTTAAAGCCTTTTAAGAACTCTCCGATGCCGATACGCTTCTTACCTTCAAGCTGGACATGTTCGAGGGCCAATACACCATCTCCGCACTGAACTTCGAGGAGATCGTTTTCGAGACGCACGATTGTTCCAGGGCTTGGCGGTTGATTGGAATCAATCCACGGCCCAGTCACTCTGGCCCCGAGAATTTTTAAGCGCTTATCTTCGATCAAAGTGTACGCTCCAGGCATCGGACTTAAGCCTCGAATTAGATTTGATAACTCAGTTGCTGGCTTGAGCCAAATAATCTCAGACTCCGAGTTTTCGACCTTCTTAGCGTATGTAACCCCGGAGTCTGGTTGGGGTGTAGGACTTAAAATACCAGCGGCTATCGCGGCGATGTTTTGGGTAAGGAGCTCCGCACCAAGCTTCGAAAGCTTGTCGTGAAGAGTACCAAAGTCGTCGTCTGCTTCGATCGGCACCCTGGCGGAAGCGAATACCGGACCGGTATCTAAACCCTTCTCCATCTGCATCAAGCAAACACCGGTTTCGGAGTCCCCGGCCATAATGGCGCGTTGAATCGGAGCTGCACCTCTCCAGCGCGGAAGCAGTGAAGCATGAATATTGACAGAACCCGATCTTGGAAAATTCAGCACCTTAATCGGTAGAATCTGACCGAATGCAATCACCACGTTTAGGTCAATCGATCCAAGGGGCTCCAGAGACTTGAGGAATGAATTTGTATCCGCTCGAATATTCTCAGGCTGGAGAATCGGCAGGCGATGTTGAAGAGCCAATTGTTTTATGGGAGAAGACATCGGCTGCTGGCCACGGCCGGCTGGCCGGTCGGGTTGGGTAACTACTGCAAGAACCTTCACGCTTTTTGTGCTAAGCAGGCTAGTTAAAGTGGGAACAGAGAAATCTGGAGTCCCAAAGAATATCACTTTAATATCAGGATGTGGAGGCATGGGGTTTAATCAAAAGCCTCTAAGTTTTTCTTCAACCACTTTTTCCACATCTGCTTTTTTAGATAACTCAACCGATCGACAAACAACACACCGTCCAGGTGATCTATTTCATGTTGCAGGGCAAAGGACATTAACTCCTCAGCCACAACGGAGAACTCCTTACCATGACGATCTTGCGCCACGACCTCAATTTTTTTACTGCGAGTCACAGAGTCTCGATACTCCGGAATACTGAGGCAACCCTCCTCTGAAGCGACGGATCCAGAACGATTAACGATTTCTGGATTGATCAACTCAATCAGTCCTTTCTTGTCCTCAGAAATATCTACTATGGCGATACGCCTTGAAACGCCTATTTGTGGTGCTGCAAGTCCGATACCGGGGGCCTCATACATGGTCTCTGCCATGTCGTCTAAGAGTTTGTGCAGCGCCGAATCAAAATCTTCAACTTCCTCTGCCCGTTGCTTTAATATCGGGTCGGGGATGATACGGATTGGGAGAGTGGCCATAAATTCGAGGATACTTCAATCTTGGCCAAGTAACAATCATCGACTACAGCACAGCGGTTACTAATTCTCAGCCGAATGATTTAATCAAGCTCGGCTGCGAATAGCCAGATTCTGGAGATGACGTTCTTAGGAATTGTCAAATACTTTTTTGCGCAATAGTAGAAAAAATATTTTTTTAACTTACTGTAACGACTTTTTCAGGCATGGCATAATCATAAGTATATAGAGTCCTTTATGGTAGACATTTCATTAGAGGAAGCGCAGCTTCTACGCATGATTGCCGGATTTTTTGGCAAGGAAAGAGTGGTCTGCAAAGCCACTCTGAATTTTATATGTGGTGGACAGCTCCACTTCCCGAAAGATTGCGATAAAGCTGATTTTAGGGCTTGGGCTAAAAGGCGTAAATGCCTCTTTACAGTAATGAACGATGAGGGCGACCCAAAGCTTGTAATTGAGTTTACGCCGGACTTCAACGGTACTATTGAGTCAATGGACGTGGAGCATTTGAACCACGTTGAACCCGTGCTGAAAGCTGCGGGCTTGCACTACGTGACCCTGGATAAAGCTGATTTAGCGGAGCTCACTAGTCCCGAGGGGAATCTTGATTTCTTTACTTTTCTTGAATCCAGACTGGAGATTCCGCAAGAAGTGATGGGGTAGTACTTCCTGCCAAGATTGGTTATAACCCAACGGTGGTAACCAATGCCATTAGTCACAACCGTTCGTTAATGCTGCCGGGCCTGCTCCTGACTGTTGGTGCCGCACTTTTTTACGGTTCTAGATGGTTTGGCGTAACTCTAGATCTTGCCCAGTTGATAGCTTTCCCCTGCATATTGATTGGAATTCTGACTCTCCGGATTGAGCAAGTCGTGCTTCCCAGGGCGTTTATCTGGTTGGGGCTTGGCTTAGGACTCTTCGCTAGTGCGGCTATCCATCTTTACACCCCGCATGAACGAAAGGGGATATATGTGGCTAGACTCGCAGGAGATGAGTTGGAGGCGGCCTCGGTAATGTTTCGTGCAAAATTGAATTCATTTTCTGAATTGCGGGATTATGCTCCGGCGATGAGGCTGTCTAATGAAGTTACATCTTTCAACGATCTTACGCAGGGTTTTTTCTCAGAGATAAAGTCCCCGATAGTGTGGGGAGATTCAAAGTTACTTCACATTACCCAACCTTTCCGTCCGAGT
>CAZJXY010000175.1:0-7227 GCA_964549925.1 uncultured Bdellovibrionales bacterium
AGTCGGTAGAGCAGCGGACTGAAAATCCGCGTGTCGGTGGTTCGATTCCGCCCCTGGGCATTCTTTCTGCTCAAACTAACTTTACCATGGGTGGGCCGAATGTCGAAAACTTCAGGCCTGGCAGCTAGGCTAAAAGAGATCCTTGATCTTCCAGAGTGTCCCAGCTCGGTTTTGGTCTTAGCCCCAGACGAGATCAGACGGGAAAGGATAATCTCAAAAGTCCTTGGCACTTTCTTTAAGCAGCAGGCTCCAGACCGAATTAATCTTGGGGATCTATCCAAAGATGAGTTTCGAAGTGTTTCCGAAGATTTTGGCGCGTTGTCACTATTTAGTCAGCGGAGAGTTTTTTTGCTCGGCCGGGTCGATCAAGCAAAAGCGGAGCTGGTAGACCTACTTCTTCCCGTTTTGAAGTCTCAGCCGACGGGCACCCATCTGATCTTGAATGGTACGAAACTTCCCTCGAATTCCCGTCTTTTGAAGTTCTTTAAAGATAAGGATTTGGCTTTGGTGCTGGAAGATCCAAGCGCAGTTGAACTGGGGCGCTGGGCCGAGAAAGAGTTGGGTGGGGTGGGGATTAAGAACAGCAGCCCAGCGCTGCTAAGAGGTATCGTAGATTTAGCTATGTTGCAGTCGGAACGAGATAGTCGACCGTGCTGCGATGCGGCTTACGACATTATTGAACGATTATCGCTTTTTAAGGATAAGGAAGCGACAGTCGCGGATCTAAGGGCCCTTTTCCCCGAGTCGGACCAGGTCAGTGAGTTTGTTTTAATTGAGGCATTGTCGAAAGGAGAGGGCACCTCTGCAGATCTGATGTTTAGAACGCTAAAGGCCAGTGGGGTCAGCGAATTCATGCTTCTCGGCCTACTGGCAAAGACCTGGAGTAGTTATCTGGCAATTGCCGATCTAAAGGCGAATGGTCATTCGGATCCCGAGATCGCCTCGGCCCTTGGTATTAATAATTGGCTATACAATAAGTATCTCTCTGGCGTGCGGGGCCAGGGTATAGGAAAATTACGCAGGAATCTCTGGCAGGTTTTAAGAGCTGACAGCAGGCTTAAGAATAGATCGTTACAGCCCGAGAATATCCTTGGGTGTCTTTTTTCTGAAATTGCATCATAAATATTAGAGAAGGCACCGAGGTTTGATACGGGCACTTTTTAGCGTCATTTCTTATCTATGCGTAATTTAGTTTTTACAGCGTTAGTCGCCGTTTCTCTAGTGGTAGACTCTGTTCAGGCAGAAGTTACCCAACCGGTACGCCTAAAAACAAAAGCAGCCTCTGATGTTCAATCGTCAGCCTATACTAAAATTAACCGTAACCTTCGAGGCTGGGAGTATCTAGCCGAAAAACTGGTTAACGATGGGATTGATCAAGAGGACGTTGTTCGAGCTTACGGCCACTCTCAATTTCCAGGCTTTTCTTACGTTTATTTTAGTTTAGCTCCGCGCGAGAGCCACGATATTTACAAAGGGTTTCGCACTGAATCGAAGCTCAAAAAATTGCGCGGCTTTATGAAAAGTTATCATAGGGACTTTGCTTTAGCTGAACAAAGCCTGAAGGTTCCAAAAAGCGTGGTTGGAGCAATTCTGCTGGTGGAGACCCATTGCGGCGAGGTGACAGGAAATAGCCAGTTGCTCTATAGACTTTCCCGGCTGGCCTCTGTTGGAAAACCAGAGAACCTGAAGGCCAATTTCTTGAAGCTTAAATCGGCTGACCCAGAGGTTGACTTTGGCGATGTAGCTGCTCGCGCAGAATATTTGGAGCGTACATTTTATCCGGAAATTGGTGCGCTGTTTCGTATCGCAGAGATGCGGCGTGTGAGTATTTTTAATATTAAGGGTTCTTCTGCCGGGGCCTTTGGAATACCCCAGTTTCTCCCCACAAGTTATCTTCGTTTCGCGAGAGACGGTAATGGAGATGGAACGGTTTCATTATTCACCAATGAAGATGCTATTTGGTCGGCGGCTAATTATCTCTCGGCCAACGGTTGGGATATGAGTAAGTCACTACAAGATAACCGTCAGGTTATCTGGAGTTATAATAAGAGTGATGCATATATCGACACGGTTCTATATATCGCTGAGAACGTGTAGGCGTTAGGTAATCTTCATAATTTACCGTGTGCGAATCTTTTTACCACGCCGAATTCCAACAACAGTCTTTGCTACCCTATCATGAAACGATCTGTGACCAAAAAATATCGGAACGTAACCAAAAAACAGTATGGAAAGTGGTAGTGTGGCGCTGCGCACAAAGAGATTTGGAAACTCTACCGGTGTCCCATTCTCCTTATAGAGGGTGAGGCTACAAGCCAGTAGTCCAACGCTCTTTCCAAAGATCCATGTTGCTACCAGCGGATAAATTGGTGTGATCAATAAAAACAACGATGCGAATACACCAAATAGTACTACGGCGTCTGAGAAAAGGGGCTGGTTTCCGAGGGCTAACGCTATTACAGCATTACTGTGAGGGCCTTGGTAAACAATCCCAAGAGAAAATAAACCTGTGATTAAGACGATCACGAGCTGATCAATCAGGAATGCAAGACCCAACCTTGGAATTGTGGCGAGGATAATCTCTTTGACTCGTGAGCCGTATTTTTCCTCAAGTTGGTGTTGCCACTCCTCTGCCGTGGTCTTGTGTTCCGTATGATGAAGCTTTTTCTCGTAGCCCTTTGAGAGGGAGAACTCAGGATTTAATTCGACTTCTGCCTTGTTGAGTTGCTCTACCAGAGCCTCGTTTTCAACCGAACGTGTAGTGCTGGTCGCTACCACTTCCTGATACTGGAACTCGGCATTCGAGTCATCCAATACTTCCTCACTCATATCGAACAAAACCAGAATCTCCTCGGAGAGCTGAAATGGTGCGAGATTTTCAAAGGAGAGCTCAACGTCCACCGCGTGACTGTCCATCTCAACGAGCATCATGTCAAACAGGGCCTGAACAGCCGCATCATCGATTTCAATAACGGGAGATGGGCGAGGAAATTCTTGAAATTTCTGTTGTGTTTGAGTCGGCTTTTCGTCGCTGACCAATGATTCGGTTAGAATTTCAGGAGCATTCGCTTCTGTTGCTGCTTCTGCAACCTCAGCTGGGACTTCAGATACTATTAACGTAGAGCCGCTTTTTGATAAAAGGTCTGGACTAGGATCTATATCCGGAAAGCCATGATCTAGTTCGTCGATAATGGTTTGATGAGGGCGGTGATCTTCCACCTGCTCAGGTATTTCCTGCGATAGCAACGTAGAAACAGTATCGGGCTGAGCTAACTGAGGCTCCTTGGACTCTAAAATCTCCTCTTTCAGTGTCGTTTGAGCCTCGACCGCAGCAGTTGAGGTTGAGAGTTCTTGGCTTTGGAAAGCTGGCAAACTCGGCGCTTCATGCGCGGGGCTAGGGAGAGTATTTGGAATGACAGTTGGCAAAGGTGCGTAATCCTGACTGTAGGAGATCAGCAGTGGAGAAGGTGGAGTAGAGGGAGAGAGCACCGCAACAGTCGGTATTTTAGTTTCCGAGGTAACTATTTCTGTTTCACGGGTCTCGAGATCCGGTGAAGTTGGTTCCCCCTTTAGGATAAAATCAGTACTTGGCTTTAACTGGGGAGGGAGATCTTCCTTTTTCTTATCGCTAAAAACGGGAGCAAAAAGTTTACTAAAAAACCCCTTCCTTGGTTTAGCGATTTTGGATTCAACGGCCGGCACAAGAGGAGGCTGTGAATTTTCTATCGATAAATCGAGCTGACTCAAATCCGCATCGGACTCGGTATTAGTTGAAGCGAGATCCAAATTGCCCTCAGTCGAGGGATCCTGTTTATGTTCGATCGGGGGATGTTGACTTTGCTCTAACGAGATCTCTGACGCCTTTGACGCTAGCTCGGTTTGAGTAACCGATTCTTCAGATTGATCCTCGGGTTCTTCCTGCAGTGGCTCTGAAACCTGGGCATCGGTCGTGTTCGCGCGATTTTCGCTAGCCTCCGACTCTATTTTCTCGAACCCAGCGGGCTCTACATCTTCTTTGCTTTCGGTGATTGACTCTGGCGATGCTGATGATGTTCCGCTCAGTGATTCAACAGGCGGCTCAGTAGTGAGTTCGGTATTTTCGACCTGCTGCGTATCTAACTCAGCGACTTGCCCACCCTCATCCGGCTCAAATTCAAACTCAAACTCGATCTCTTCGTTGGCCTTCTCCTTCTTAACAGATTCAATTTCAAGTTCACTACCATCTAGCATCTGATCGAGTGCAGAGATTAGATCCTCTTCGTTGGAAAGATCCAAAACTTCTGGCTTTGGCTTCTCTGTGGCTTGAATGCTCAAGGTTTGATCGGAGGGTGTGATTGAGATCTGATTGGGAGTGCTCTGCTCTATAGTCTCTACGTGTGCGGTCTCCACCGCGGATATCTCGGATTTAGTATTAATAGTTTGATCTGGTTCCTGAGGTTCGGATTGGAGCGCTCCAGCATTAATATTTTTCTCGTTCTTTAGTCGGTCCGGATCTGGCTGGGGTTTTTGTTTTACAAAGAAACGCGTGAAGATATTCGGTCTTGGCTTCGCCGATTGATTTGGATGGGCATCGACTCGAGCTGGCGGGATTTCCGCTTTCCGCTCAGTATTTGGAGCGTCAGGTTTTTCAGTTGAGCGCTGTATATTCTCGGGTTTCGATAGCTCGGTTGCGCTGCTCCCTGCGGCCTTTACCTCGGTTTTAGCCTTCTTCTTTTTCTTTGGTTTCTTTGAGAGCGCGCGTAGTAATTCCTCGTAACTCGCCGCGGTGTTGACTATTTTTACGCCGATAACTTTCTTTTGCGGGCGAAGATCGAAAGTGCAGTGCGGACAGATGTCACGCAGATCAGAGCACACGAATCTACAATTTGGACATTTCATCTACAAAACCAAAATAAACCTTCACGCTCTAGCCAGCAGGGCAGGGTTGGAAGCGGTCTTATCCCCAGAGTAGATTCAGAGCCGCGACACCAGCAATTGCGGCAGTTTCCGCTCTAAGTATAGTTCGTCCCAAAGTGACCGGCTTAAATCCTTTTCCCACTAATACCGCATGTTCGTCCGGGCTTAGGTCCCCCTCTGGCCCTATTAGTAGATGCGCCCTAGAGGGAGGAGGTCGTAGATCTCGTGGGTGTCCAGCCTCGGGGGAGAGTGAGGCGAGGATTAACATGTCTGAACTAGCTGAAATTATAGGGATTTTGGCCGTTAGGGCACTTAAGTTTTGGCACCAAATAATTTCAGGTATTGAGCTTCTCTGGGACTGTTTTGCGGCGGCTTCAGCTACCTTCTGCCAACGGGCAACTTTATCGTCTTTAGCGGCCTCGGTAATCTTTGCAACAGAGCGCTCCGCGCCGAAAAATAGGATTCGCTTAATCCCTAATTCAGTCACCTTCTCAACAACAAGGTCATTCTTTTTACCCTTAAGCAGCGCGACAATCAGGGTTTGAACTACCGGCTCTTTGACGATAATAACCTCAGCGGAATGGCTTAAACCGCTCGAGCTCTGGAGTGTTTGAACGCTTTGTGACTGCCCCTCGATCTCAACAATTGCTGGGATATCAATCGAGACTAATTTCGATCTCAATTCACGCTCACCATGGGGGCTGGCCAATAGGATTTCAGTACCCAAGGGCAATCTTAGTACGTTGATTAAGTGATGAGAGTCATGACGAGGTAAAGGGATTCTCGTCCCCGGAGCAAGTTCACCTTTAAGTTTGAGAAATATCCGTGGCGGAGCCACAATCTGCAAAAATTACGCTTATCTTGAGCTTTTCTTCAGTAACCCTTGTTTCTCGAAACGAGAAGCAAGGTATGGCAGTTTATCGATCCCAACAAAAAGTTCCCCATCAATTACAAAAGAAGGTGTATCAAATACGTTGAATTTTTTACCGCGTTTATAAACCCCCTTCACCCTTTCGCGGGTATCGGAGGATGACATCTTACTCAAAAACTCACCTTGATCGATGTCTAGCTCATCGCAAAGCTCGGTCATGAAATTAGGATCATTTGGATTCTCGCCGAGGCCCCACCAGCGATAAAAGACCTTGTAGAGGTATTCTCGGAGAATCTGCATGTCGTCAGCGATTAAGGCGCCGCGCGATACTCGGGTAGGATCGAATTCTGACTCTGGCCACCCCTCTGGATAGACTAAGGTAAGCGAGGCTTCAGCGGCAAAACGCTTGGTATCTTCGAATAGGTACAAAAGCTTTTCTGGTATAATGGGATACGAAGGAACCTGCTGGCCTGACGCTTTAGCTGAAAAAACTTGCCACAGCAGTTTTACATCAAACTTCTCTTCTAGTTCGTAAATTTTATCTAGAGCTAAGTAAGAGTAGGGACTTTGAAAAGAGTAGAAGACTTCAACTGTTAACGACATGACCGCAGCACTAAAAGCTAAAATTAAACCGCGTTAGCGACAATTCAATAACCGGCGCCAAGGTATTAGGAATCGACTAAGTTTGCAAGTAAAAGCAGAGGGTATTAATTTCTGTTGGGATGAGGTATTTAGCTGGAAGATCGGGTGGAGCAAGAACCCCGTTAATTTTATATAACGCTGTTTGTCGAATATACCGTATGAGCCTTGAGCGCTTAAAAGCGGCTACAAATGGGGGTGAGCTACAGCCCCTTCTTTGTTTAGAGGTCAATCCGCCCCGGGGCGTTAGTGTGGATGAGATATTTGCCCGGCTTGATGGAAAGACCGATGGGGTGGATTTTTTTAACGTAACTGATAGCGCCCTAGCCCGGATGAAGTTTTCTGCGCTTCCGTTTGCTAGTTTGTTAAAGGCCCGTTTCCGAATTGAGCCATTGGTTAATGTAGCTTGTCGGGATCGAAACCTAATTGCGATCCAAGGCGATCTTTTGGCTGCTTGGGCCACTGGTGTGCGGGCATTGGTCGCATTGACTGGGGATGCTGTGACTATCGGCGACTCACCCGAACGTAAAGGGGTGTTTGAGGTGAACTCAATCGGATTGCTCAACACAATTTACCGACTAAATTCCGGTAAAGATGTATCTGGAAACGATTTAAGTAGCGCCCCAGATTTCTTTCCTGGAGGGGTAGTTAATCCTAATGCTAGAAATTCCGGTGCTGAGATCCGTCGTTTGGCAAAAAAAAAGGAAGCCGGAGTTCGTTTTGTGCTGAGTCAACCGGTTTTTGATCTCGAAGCGGCAAAAGCCTTTTTTCAGCAGGCCAGGGAAGTTGGAGTGCCGATGATGATGGGAGTTCTCCCATTC
>CAZJXY010000176.1:0-7210 GCA_964549925.1 uncultured Bdellovibrionales bacterium
TCGACGTGGGGCAAAGTCAGAGGCTAATAAGGAGATAATGCGCGGCTCATCTCCGTAACCAGCGAATAACGTCAGATCAACGTCTTTAGTGATCCGAACTTTTCCCCAACGTTGAACCGCTAGGCCGCCGATAAAGCAAAATGGAATTTTCTGAGCAACGAGTAAATTTTGAACTCGCGTCGCTGTGCGAAAAAGCTCACCTAGATCTAGTTTCACGCCATCTCCGCATACACTCTTGCCATTCAATAAGCCCAGACGTGGGTAGAGGCTTGTGCGCTTTTATGGCCTGATCAAAAAGTGGTGATAGGACTAATAGATCTTGAAGTACATTTTGAGAGCGCAGCTCGGAGTCACTTATCTCTTGGAGAGGGCTAGCGGCTTTACCCCATTGCGCAACAAACTGAGCCAGTCCCAGGCGATCTTTCGTTTTGCTCATAAGTCATATCATTATAGCACACATTCTAGAGAAGTGGCACCACGGATTCAGATATACTTGCGGGTAGAAATGCCCGAAGAGGGACTTGAACCCCCACACCCTTGCGGGTACCGGATTTTGAATCCGGCGCGTCTACCAGTTCCACCATTCGGGCTTAAATTGAGTGGAGAGAGAAAATACTTTGTAAATCCACACATGTCAAAGGTATCGATCACTCACCTAAATCCAAGCCTTTGAAGGCTGGATTGCTTGAACTTCCCCCTTAAGATTAGCCTGGCCGATCTGATTTCTAATCGCCTCTTCGCATTGCTGAATCACCTCTTTTTCGTCCTGTCCCTTAGGGTCGATCGGATTAAGCACAGTAGCGTGAAACCTCACCCCCAGGGGTATCGGAAATAGCTTCCACTTAAGTAGCTCCCATGAGCCGGTAATTGCGACCGGTACAACTAAGGCATTCGGCATGGACTTTATAAGTGCCGCTGCTCCGGCTGGTTTAAACGGTCTAAGCAAGCCGTCTCTTGAGCGGGTTCCCTCAGGGAAAACCACCGCAGCATGCTTTCCGGCGGCGATACTGGGAGCCCAATCGACAATCCGTTGAATCGCTGCACGCCCATCAGAGCGATTGATTATTACCGATCCTCCCTTTCGGATATTGAAAGAAACAGTCGGAATCCACTTAGCCAGCTCCTTCTTTGTTACGAATTTTGGGATGTGGCGCTTTAATAAAAGATACATCATCGGCACGTCAAAGAAACTTTGATGGTTTGATACCACAATTAGTGGGATCTCTGGGTCAGGCTCACACTGATTTTCCAATCTGATTCTGGTTCCAACTAGTCTTAGGGAATTAATAATAAACCAAGTCATTGAATGAAGAGTGCGGGCCAGCGCTTTATCCCCGAATAGGTAATAGGAAAAAAGAGCAGGCAGATGAAAAACAACCAAGATACCGACAAACACCACGAGCCAAGGGAGGCCAAAGACCCAAGCTAAGATTCTGTTTGGAGAAGAAGTCTGCTCAACCTGCATATTCAGTTTGGAATCGATCTACCCAAGTTTGCAAAATTGTTTTGATGCGCCCGCTTTCTTCAAATTTTATACCTGGGATAACACGCTTGACGATATCTTCGAAAATCTCGCGCTTCCTTTCCGGCGGCTGGGAAGACATATGAAGATGTCTGGCTTCGTCTAACACAAAAGCCAACTGTGTCAGCTCTGACGAGAGAGAGGAGCCAGGGGTACTCAAATCGCCCAAAGCCAGGCTTAAGGTTTGATAGTCCCTCACTCCACCCAGATCGATTAGAATTTTAAGGACCCTCGCAGCTCGAGGATTAAACGAGGTCACCCGTTTCCTCACTGTGAATGGCTCTTCGTTTAAGCCCTTTTTTACAGCATCTTCGTATATTTGACAGATTGATAAGGCGTCAGGCTCTGGCAGAGTGCGCATAATTAAGGCGTAAACCTTCGGACTTTCTACTTTTAAGCGCGGTTCCATTTTGAACTACTTGTGTAAGTTAAAAAGCTAAGTACCATAATAGGCATTCCACATCAAAAGGTTGGGGTTGGAGAATGCCGTTGAATTCTATGCCGATTAAGCGCGGACTTACATTTTTCTTTCTTCTGGGGTGCCTAACCCTTAGTTTCCCGTTGCTCGCACTGTCGGAGGATGGCGATTCAAGTGATCAAGCCTCAGGCGATAAGATGCTTCGCCCCGACATGGTAAAGCTCACTACACCGGCCTATCTCCCTGATTTTAAGGAGTTCGACCCGCCTTTGGGCGAATATAATTTCTCTGTCAGATGGCAGGGGATCCCGGCTGCCTACCTTACCTTTAAGGTCGATCGTGATGGAGATAATTTTAGACTGGTAGCAGAGGCAAAAACGGCGAGCGCAATCGACCTTTTTTACGCCTTACGTTATCGCGGGGAGAGCCTCATTTCAGGGATTGATTTTTCACCGATTCGTACGTTGATTGACTACCGCGAAAACTCCCGCATCAAAAACGTTGATCTTACGTTCAGTCCTTCGGGGATGATTAAATCAGTTTACACAAAAAAGGGCGCACCTACTCAGATCCTTGAGTTTGATCCTCAGAATTTTACACTTGATCCTTTCGCTGCTGGGTTCGTCGCTCGTTCTCAGGATTGGGCGGTCGGAGAGACAAGGCAATTCGATACCTTCGATGGAAGGAGTCGCTATCTAATTTCTTTGACCTGCACCGGCTCAGAAACGATTGAAGTGGGGGGAGTTGATCGTGAAGCCTGGGTGATCGAGCCTAAAGTTGAGAACATGACCAATCCAAAGAATAATAAGAAGCTTCGTTCAGCTCAAATCTATCTGGCCAAGGACAAAACTAGAGACGTGCTAAAACTGGTAAGCAAGGTTTTTATCGGAAGTGTCTCTACACGCTTAGAGTCATTCACTCCTTACGATCATCACAAGCCACCGACCGCGCTTGCTGCGGGCACAAAAGATCAGCCCAGCTTATAACCGTTTGAAATCATTTGCTTTTGTAAATTTCTTCTAAAGAAGGGCTAGAACCTGCCGATCTTTAGGCTGAAGGGATTCTCGTGCCCCACCCTTATTTTTTGTTACATGGAAGTTTCATGACTGTGGTAGTTTCAAAGGGGTTAATCTCCAGAGCGTTTCAAAGCTCTAGTGACCAGTCACAAACTCAGGCCAAAGCCACCCAAGAAGTTCAAGCGCAAGTTGCAAGAGGCTCAGATTCAGCCCGGGCTGTCGTAATAGCGAGCGCCGTTGCCAGTGCGAGCAGCGATGCTGCAATTAATAGCGTTAGAGTATCGCGTGCAGAGAGAGCCGAGGGGCGTGTTCGATCTTTGAAAGAAGCCGATGAGTTAGCTGACAACCTGGGGCAAAGAATTCGCGAGGGTGAAGATGGCACCGGGGAATATGCACACTCCGGTTTAGACCCGATTGGTGCTTCCGGCCACTTATAATCGAAAGACAATGGTGGCGTTTAAATAGTTTGCTTCCGAACGACACCTAGGGCTATATCTACCTGCATGAGTCAAGTACCGTACGCCGAACAAAGCCCACTAGGGCCAGCAAAACATACAAATTTGGAACTAGCGAGCCTTTCTGAGGGATTAGAGCTGCGCGGTTTGCTTCGAGAGATGAAGTTGCTCCAGGAGATTGCAGCGACGCTAGAATACGATCAGTGGTGCTTTCTTCCCGACGAGGCCGGTGAAGATCGAGCCCAACAGGTCGAGTATCTGACAAAATTGATCCATAAGAAAGCGACCGCGCCGGAGTATGTGCGCCTGGTGACAGAACTATATCAGCGTAAGGACGATCTATCTTTTGATGATCGAAGAAATATCGAACTTTTAAAAAAAGAAGTTGACGCGAGCGTAAAGCTTCCCGATGAATTTGTGGGGGAGCAGGCACTGGCTGCCTCGCGCTCATATTTGGCTTGGGAAGAAGCGAGGCCAATAGGAGACTTCAAGACCATGCAGCCGCACTTAGAGCGCTTGGTGGAATTTGCAAGAAGGGAAGCCGACCTAGTCGGATTTGAAGAGCATCCTTATAACGCGCATCTCGATGATTATGAGCCGGACACTAAAATTTCTGAGATCGAACCCGTGCTTCGCAGTCTTGGGGACTCTCTGCGGCTTTGGCTGCCTAAATTGATTGAAAATTCCACCGATATTCCTCCTGCTCCAAAGCGGTATGGACGGGAAGATCAGGAGCCGCTACTTCGAAAGATTTGTGAAGATTTGGGTTATGATTTTAGTCGTGGGCGTTTGGATGAATCCGAACATCCGTTTTGCACCGGGCTTTCAAAAAATGACATCCGCATCGCTACTAGGTACGAGGATGATTATTTGGGAACAGTCTTGAGCGTCGTCCATGAAGTCGGGCATTCGTTATATGCTCAAGGACTGCCTTCAGAGAGTTATCTTATGCCGATTGGCGAAGCCGCTTCGATGGGCATGGATGAATCTCAGTCCCGCTTTTTGGAAAACTGCATCGGTCGAAGTAAAGCGTTTGCTTGCTATCTCCATTCCCGCTTAGCTGAATTTCTCCCCGAAGAGTATGGCCGAGAAACTCCAGAAAGCATCTGGAAGAGGATGAATCAGGTAAAGGCCGGACTTATCCGGGTTGATGCGGATGAGGTAAGTTACAACCTGCATGTACTCGTGAGAACACTTCTCGAAAAAGATCTTTTGGATGGATCGCTCAAAGTCAAAGATCTACCTGAGGCATTGGCAGCGATGTATAAAACCTATCTTGGAGTTGAGCCCAAAAACCACACAGAAGGAGTGCTTCAAGATCCGCACTGGTTTGAGGGTGCCTTTGGGTATTTTCCGACTTATGCTTTAGGAAACCTCGATGCTGCCTGTTATCTGGCAGCGATGAAGCGCGAATTGCCGGATATCGCCTCAAATGTAAGTAAGGGTAATTTTTCCGAGATTACGGATTGGAACAGGACAAGAATTCATTCTCAGGGCGCGCGCTATCCGAGCTTGGAGTTAATCAAAAGAGTCACGGGGGAAGAGTTCTCGTCGGTTCCGTTTTTGGAATATGTTAAGGAAAAGTACGGATTAGCTTAGAAAGCTAATTTGCCGTTTTCGAACCAATCTGCTGTCGCGGAGGCTGTTTTGAAACCGGTTGTATATCAACAACTCCGCAGACAGCGATTTAAGGCGTCAGCACAAATTTCTAAATCACTATTCATTTGACCCTCGCAGTAAGATTGGCAGTCTGCAACGCATCCATAGTCATCGCCGGTGCAAGTGGAGAGGCAATCAGAATAACAATCTCGGCCAGCGCCATAGGCGGATCGGGCACATTGGTGGTATTCGTCAAAACAGGCGCTACAACAGGACAACCCACTTTTGGAGCTTAGCGCGTCTGCGTGTTGAGCAAAAGAAATCCAGTATATGAGAAAAAGAAACGGTATAATTGCTCTACGCATGTGTGCCTTGATGTCTAAATAATCTATCTCAATTTAATTAGCTTATGCTCCTTGAGGGGGTTATTAATAATTTTCTCGAATGTGTGATATGAAATGCGAAACTGACAGGGCTAAATCTGGAACGTAATGATCCCTCGAGAAGTCGTAAAACTTAAATTAACACGCAGACTTAGAGGGATATCCCCCTAAGTCATACTAGAGAGACGGATTCTTGGGATTTTTTGTCGCGCTCCTTTCACTGCAGGTAGCGGAAGAGTTGTAAATTTCGCATTACAGCCCGCCACTTCTCTTTATCGCTCTCCACGCTATAAATAAAGCCAGTACTCCAACGATCAACATCGGATAAGCTAGAAGCGGACGAATTCCGGAAGGGGAGTCGATTAAAGCAAATGCTCCCCCGACCACCAAAGCGGCGCCTACAGCGGCATAAAGTGTTCGATTGAGCAGCCGATTTTGGTGCTGATGGATCTCTGTAATCCCGGACAATTCGGTCTTAACTTTTATATTGCCGCGAGCAAGATCATGAAAAATCGCCCGAATGTCATTGGGCAAATCCCCAAGAAGTTTGATGTATGAATCAGCTGCCTCAGAAATATAAGAGGCATAAACACCCGGGTCGTTCACACTCTTTAAGTAGCGTTCAAGTAGATATGGCTGGATTGCTTTTAATGGCACAAAATCTGGCGCCAATGCGGTTCCGATATTTTGTAGGGTAGAGATTGATTTTACAATCAATAAGAGATCTGCTGGGGGCTTTACTCCGTGGCGTCTAGTTAGCTCAAAGATATCGGTGATCAACCCCGATAAGTCCATGCTCTCTAGAGGTTGGCTTAGATGATGATCGACAATCT
This sequence comes from uncultured Bdellovibrionales bacterium, assembly GCA_964549925.1. Taxonomy (GTDB): domain Bacteria; phylum Bdellovibrionota_C; class UBA2361; order UBA2361; family J135; genus CAZJXY01. The sequence goes on from CAZJXY010000176.1 coordinate 6,227, forward strand.
CAGAAAGTTGATTTTTTAACTGAATTTCATCGAGATTGATTGGGGCAATTCTAGTCTCTTGCAGCACCTTTACGATTCGACCAAGGTCCCGGGAGAATAACGCAACTAAGAACTGTAAGATTTGATTTAATCGCGTGGTCTCAATTCGGCCCATCGAACCGAAATCAATAAATGCGATTCTACTGTCTGAAGTAATTAAGATGTTTCCGGCGTGCGGATCGGCATGAAAAAACCCGTGTTCAAATATCGAGCGCAAAACTGCGTCGCAAATGGTTTGGGCAGCAGCCCGTCGATCGATCGAGCCCTTATCTAGTCCAGGTAGATCATCAATTTTTAAACCTTCAAGATACTCTTCAACTAGGATATTCTTGGTGCTTAGCTCCTTAAATATTCGAGGTATCAATATTGACTCTTGGCTCTCGAAATTTGCGGCGAAGATTTCAGCATTTTGCGCTTCGCGCCGGAAGTCGCACTCTCGCTTAACTCCACGGGAGAACTCCTCAACTAAGAGGGTCGGTGACCAGGCGCGAGTTTCCGGCATGGAGTCTTCGATTAAGGAGGCTAAACCCGTAAGGATTTCCAAATCAGTGTTTAGAATTCGATCGAGATTCGGACGCTGAATTTTTACAACCACCGATTCTCCGCTTTGCAAAGTGGCGCGGTGGACTTGAGCCATGCTCGCTGCTGCTAAAGGAACTTGATCAAACCAGGCAAACAGTTTCTCCACAGGGTGGCCCAGCTCGCTTTCAATTATTTTCAGCGCATCAGAAGTGGGAAAAGACGGCACTCGATCCTGAAGCCTTCTCAATTCAAAAGTTAAGGATACCGGGAAGATGTCAGGACGAGTTGCGACTAGTTGACCAAGCTTGATGAAGGTCGGACCAAGCTCCTCCAAAGCTAATCTGACTCTGGTATCGAAGTTCTTAGAAGAAAAGTTTGCGCTAAAGGGCGGGTACACCAACTTTAATCCGCTTTCAACGTACG
>CAZJXY010000177.1:0-7199 GCA_964549925.1 uncultured Bdellovibrionales bacterium
ACCATTATGCTTCACATATAGGTGGTCGAGCCGAATTTAGAAAAGTTGCTCGAAAATTGAAAAACCCGCGGAACGCTTAATCTAACGGTTACGCTCTTGTCGAGCGACCTCCAATTAGATTACGAATTATCGAAGACACTCTCTGGGTCGCTCTGGCAAGCAGCGAATTGTTATGCCCGCGCGTGCTCCGAAATTCCTTACCCCGATCGTGCGGGGCAACAAACAACACTTTACTGCTTTCAAACGTCTTACCCAAGTCTGTCGTTGCTTTTGCCAGGAATGTCAGATCGAATCCGTAGGATCGCGACCCATTTACATCACCTAAACGAGATTCGGTCGAGCGAGAGACCGTCAACGATGCTACTTGTATGTGCCCTAACTCGACACCCGTTTTCTTTAGTTGATCTTTGAATTTCTCAGTAGCAAGTGACCTTGCATGTTCGAGTGGATCCTTGTCTGAATACGTCCTGGGAGGTTCCAGCAAGTTAAAAGACACGTTGGATGTGGTGGTTACGAAAAAACCAAACATCCAGTATCCCTCGTGATCGGAATTGCGGCTCGTAAATGTTCCGAGAAAATTGTCGAGCACTCCTTGAATGGCATTACGCGTGGTCATTTTCTTTCGGGCATAACGTTTACGCGGATTGGGGCGGGGGCCAAATCCGCAGGTTTAAAACTCCAGTTTCCGCGCGGCCCCGCCTCCAATCGCGCGTTTTGGTTATGTGGCTTTGGTCCCCGTAACTACCTCAGTGTATTTATTCTCAAATCGCCGTAAATTTTGTTCGTCTGTATACTTATGAGAGATCGAAGAGATGACTTCACCATTACTGGTCGTTACAACTGTCCAGTGATCTGTGTACCAAGAATTGGTTAATTCTCTGCCAAAATAAGCGCTCGCAAGTGCCGCCAATCCAAAAAGGTAAGGTTTAGCACCTTCAAGGGGCACCAAAGCTATCACTCCTAGAATTACCACCGCGGCAATAAGCCGTTTACGATTGATGTACCAGTTTTCCGGTTTGCCTGACGCCGCACCAAGCGTAGGAGCTAAAGCACTTAGTGGATACGATTGCTTTCCCGTCGACGATCCCTGTCGCCACTCCCAAATTAATTCAGAATGAGTCAATACAAGCTTATCACCATACTTACCGCCGCAATCTTGCTCGATCGATGCAATTTCTTTCGGTGGATGGTTCATATCGGCTATTTCAAATCTACTATAGTGGTAAGCCACATAACGTTAAGAGTGTGGGGCCGAGGGGCGCTCACGTCCCGAGGTCCCACACGACTCGATTGTTCTACCACATTTGCCAGCCCAATTTTGCAACCAGATCCGCTTAATCGCTGGAAGCGAGAACGTCGATAGCACAAACCCTATAGTAGGAATAATCGAATTTAAGAATGGATGCGTGATATCCATTAGCCACAGAACAAACGTTATAAGAATATATGTGAGAACGGCTATAGAAACGATCCGCGCACTGCTAGTCTCCCACGCCTTTTCAGCTTCGACACGACTGTTGCGTTCTTCGATAGAGAGAACTCTTTGCTCGAGCATGGTCAGACGGTCGGCAGTACTAACGCTAACTGAATTTTCTTCCAATTGTTTCGCGCACATTTCCATAATTCGTTATGTGGTAGAACGGCTAGAGTGTCCGGGCGCAGGGCTTAGATGTCAATACAAATCTCCAAAGATCCCCGTGCCCTGCGCTCCGGACGAATCGATTGTTAGCCAGCTTAAGCAATATCCAAGTCACTTTATATGTGTGACGATCGTACCAGCAATGAAATCGTGCAGTGCCCTCCTTTTTGAATTAAATAAGAGCACAACCAATTCGCTCCATGCCCATACCTGCCCCAAAATAAACGCAGGTTTGTCCCACGACGGAAGAGCGGCTTGCACCAGTTCAGATCGCGCCATCCACGTTGGAGCATTCATGTAATCGATGTTCGAGACGCTGAATAAGGCTACTAGTTGACCTGCGAAGGCAAGAATACTGAAGAAAAGATCAACGCTACTTCTACAAAGGGCGTGCCTAAATGAAATCGGCGTTCCATTTAACTGAACAACCTTAACGCGTGCAACCATTTTCCCCAGGGTCTGCCCATAACGCCCATGAAAGTAAATGCTGTACACAGGAAAAAACAAGAAAAGGATGAGATTTGTGAACATCTCCATTGACATGGACCGTGACGAGGCTTCGAGCCAAAGCATCAACGGAACCAACATGAGAAATATAGCGAGGTCAACGAGTGAAGCCCAAAACCTGGGCCAGAATCCTGCGTATCGCATTGCATCCTATTAGCTGGCTAACGTTTTCGGCGAGCTCCGGCGCGAATCACCAAAGCCTTCAAAGTTTACCACAAATCCCTGAAATTGCCACGGATTCGCCGTGAGCTCGGCCGGATTGATATACAGCTTCAACGGTCCCAAGCGCATTGTGATTCACAAAACATTAAGCTCAATAGGCTGAGGCAAAATCCAAAATAAAACAACCTAATCGCCGTATTTTCAGTCCAATGGGTAGACGACCTATAAGTTTGGTAGGCAAAGAGTAAGCTGAGGAAGATTAGCCCAATCGCAGTGCCTATCGTAAATATACTTGCAGGAAAATCCAGAAGGTTATCCCCTATAAGTGCAAGAGGCCAAGCGATAAACCAGAGCACAAATAGCGATCCAATTTTTCTTGTTAGGATCGAACGCGCAGCTATCAACACGTAAGCGGAGAGGATCGGAATCCACTTAACCAATATAAACAATTTCCAGCCGTAAAAATTGCATCGGCGGTAGCACAAATTTAGCAGATCAAAAACGTCTATTTCGGCCATAACCTGGTCCGGCTGTATATCGTTAACGGCGACCCGGGCGAACCGCGCTCACGGTGAGCCTCGGGTCGGCCGAATTGTTATCTCGCACGACTAACTTGCAGGTTCAATCGCGCGGGATTTCCACAATTCTATTTTTTTAAATTCTCGCAATTTATTCTCTTCCTCGATCGTTAGCTTCTCTCCGCGTAATACCTTATCGAGGATGCCGCGAATTTCCGGCAACGGCATGAATGAGGGGCGAGCCATAGTTCTCGGCGTAGAACTCTCCGCCACCACTCTCTGAAACTCCATGCCCTGATATAGAGAAAAGATAATTATTCCCGTCCCAAAAAGAGCAAGAAAGGTGCCGGGCGCCCCCCGCACGAATAGGCTCTTATCGCCAAAATCAGCCGAGAGTTCACCTGCTTTCTTGAATACGCCGAGAGTAAAGAGACGATACCCCATGTACACGCTTGCTAACCCTACGAGTAGGGAGATAATCCGATAGCTCACAATAGCTAGCGTGAGCTGGTTGTATTCCGAAATCACAATTCTCCTTGGCGAGATAACGGTTAGCGTGATTTGCGCGTGCCCACTTCAACATATCGAAGTTCCCAAGTCGCCGGCGGGCACGTGTCAAATCGACGCGTTTGTTATACGCCATTCTTCGTCATAAATTCTATTCGAATTCATGTTCCCGAATAGCCCCTCGATTATTTTTTCCCTACCACGGAATTCCCGCTCTAAATAAGTCAAAGATAATTGCTGGACCTTGATTGTTAATTCTGAGTCTTGCCGCTGCTCGATTATTAAAGATCCAGATTTTTCGTCGTAGGTGATTTTATCCAGTTCGTCTAAGGTTTGGCCTATCAGGGCTGAAGGCACGGATTCTACGTGCGCGATCTGGAGTAGACAGCGAAGTACAGGCACTTCTTTAATCCAAAATATGATCCAGAAGCCCTTTATTTTTGGCGACCGCCGATGAAAAATTCTGCGAAAGGGGATCGTTAATATTTGGGAATTCTTGTCGAAGGTAACCGGCCCGTCACCGCTTTCATCGTGGATTAGGCGGGTCACTTCCGTGAGTTGACCAGCGCTACTGAAAGTAGATGGACTGTTGAAGCTATACGAATCAGAGTTCAACATATTAATGGCGTATAACTTTAGTCACATCACTTCGCGAACAAAAATATCTCATGGATCAATAAGTTACTCAACGAGAGCGAATGTGATGGTGAGCCTTGTTATACTTCAATTTCATGATGCGGTTGCATTGTTCGATGCCGGGCCCAAACCAAATACAAAACAGAGGTTATTAAAAAATAGGCAACGACACTCACAATACAGAAAACCCCTGCAAAAACGAGAGTAATGTCGATACTCCCTATATGGTCAATAAACGAACACGGAAATCTCTCTGCGATATCACTCTGACAATTTCCGTCCCAAGACAGACTATGGGTGATTACGAGGCTCAATAGCGCCATAACAACGGGAAATCCTAAGGTATCTGTGATAAAAACCTTAGCATTCGGGGCTCGGCGAGCCAAACATGCCACTATGAACCGAAGAAAAAACCAAAATAAAATTGTCGTTGGCAGAATCAAGTTTAGCACCATCATAATCGAACTGACTGACACAATCTGCTTACTCCATTGAGAAGACTACAAGGAAGTATAACGGCGAGAGTTTCCGGCAGCGGGGCCAGGAAGTCAATTATAATTGCCAAGATGCCCGACGCCCCACTGTCCGCGAAGACTCACTGGTTATGCTCTCAGTCATTTTTACTCAAAATCATTGAGCATGACAGCGAGCGTCTTATTACTCTTGGGACCGAACCTCGCGTTCGTACTTCAAAATTTGCGCTGTAGAAATGTACCTTTCTTTAGAAATACGTCTAGTCATGGCCTGAACATATTTTTTTAATTGGGCGCTATCAATCGAACAATATTTCTCATCGTTGATAGCAGAAGGCTCGCCTTTTTTCTCCACAATCTTCAATACCCCGAGAACCAATTCATTCACGTGATTCCACGCCTTCAAGGTGACCTGACCTAAAAAAGGCTCGATGTCACTGAGTTCGGCCTCAACATCAACGTGAGAGATTATGTTTTGTAAGTCTTCTAGAAATCCGTATACAACCAATCCCTGATCTCCCTGAATCTCTCCTAATAGGATCTGTTCAACTTTCCCAAAAACGTCGCGAACTTCTTTCAACACATTCTCATCTTTCCGACCGCTGCACTTTAGATTGTCAATTATATGGTGAGCAAGTTCTGAGATTTCCGTGTGCGTTTTTCTCTCGCTATCCTTTTCATAGCTGAATCCTGGGAAAGACGGACATACACCAACAAGCAAATCCACCGTGGCCTCATCTATTGCATCGACCAACGTGAAATCGTCCGCCATGATGTTCGTCCTCTTTTCGAAGCAACCTTAAATTTCTACGAGAGCATAACGGTGAGCGTGATTTGCGCGGGCCCACTTTAACACATCGAAGCACCGAAGTCGCCCGCGAGCCCGCGTCAAATCGACGCAATTGATATACGCTCATTTAGATCGATTCATCAATTGCAAACGCACCAGCCGCGTCAAGATGGACACGCAAGAGAGGAACTTCTCCACTTGTCCAACAATTCTTTCTGTGCATTTCGGGGTTGAATGTAAGCAATTGCCCCTCGCTTAAATCCCGCCTGGAACTTGTGAGCACTTTTGCACGAAACGACCCCGTGGTTTGGTCTACATCAAGGACCTCAATGGAGATACCTTCGCGCAAATTAGTCCATTCCCCCGATGCCTCCAATTCCTCGTGTTCCTTAGTATCAAACGGGTGAGTCGATGCAGTGTTACCGGAGTGAATCCGGCCGATTTCGTGTGTAATGCCAATTCTTAGCGAGGGTGTTTCGGGGTTTGGGCTCATAAAATATTCCTCCGGTAATTAAAGCGTATATCGGTTACAGCCATTCGGGGCGCGAATAGCCCCACCGGCTCAAATCTACCATAAAAGTTTCAAATCGCCCACGGATCGCCCTCGAATGGGCTGTTTGGTTAGGCCGCGATAACAAGAATAGCTTCTCCTATCTTTTTCTCTTCCAAGGCTTGCAGATGGACTACGAACTGATCGATGTCTGCAGCATGGACCCTAAAGCTTAGTTTTGCGTTTGCAGAGGAATGCAGCCCTCGATCGTCTTCCATTAAAATATCGACTGCCGTATGGCCAGCTCCGTCCACGCAATAAAACCGTATCGAGCAGTAACCCCCGGCGATCTTCGGATCCAAAGTACCAAATTCGTATGTTCGCTCATCCTTCGAATTCTGCGGAAATCCCAATACTCGCGTCGCGAAATTACTAAGATCGTCGAGTCCCGCATAGATGTAAGTGGTACCAGCAAACCTTGAGTTTGATGCGTGGAGCTCGACTCCTAGGTAGTCGTCGTCGACGTCCATTATTTTGATTTTCAATCCGATGTTCATTACGTCCTTAGCGGCCTAATGTTAACGGCGAGCTCCGGCGCAAATCGCCAGTGCCACCACAGTCTACCACAAAGTCTTGGAATTTCCACAGATTTGCCGTGAGCTCGGCCGATTTGTTATGCGGAACATCTAGGCAGTTACTTGAGGGACAGCGACAAGATTTTCCGAACGAACGACCCCTGCGTAGTTTTTTCCGTCGTAGTGACTTGCGGAATTGACGCTACTACCAAACGTCGGCCAGAATCCTAATTGTCCTCGATCGCTACTCTGAACAAGATAACGTCGTCCATCATCTGCTTCGCCAATTGGGTCTCTATTGGTGGCTGTCAAATAGGCCGCGTGAGCCACTATCAGATCGTCAAGTTCAGCCAGTGGCGGGCCATCTGCTTTAGACTTGTGCAAGCTCCCTTCGACATGAAAATCTAATGCGATCGTTCTATCTTCAGATAACTTAGAAGTAAATCGGTCATTCGATGCATACCAACCAAGAAATCTTTCATTTACTGCTACGGCCCCGTATACATCACGCGCCAGTGACTGCGCGTCCTGCAATAATTCCAGTCGGGATTGGCCTTGGCCAAGGGTCAAAATTACTTGGGAATCCCCCAAGACTCGGACTTTATATTTTTCAATGAATTCTGCGATGCTGGGGTTTAGATCGGTTCGAGCATCGTTGCCGACACCCGATCTGAGAAGATCTCCAGAAACATTATGTGCCAAATCAGTAATCGGCTGCGTTCCGCCGTCAACGTAAGGTGCTGCGACAATTTTACCATCTTCTGGATTCGGCATACGTGCTCCTAAACTAAAACACTGAATTCGTTCTTGTTATGGACCGGATAGCAAAATATGTTACGTAGAGCCGCATAATGTATAGGGATAAGCCGATGCCTGATAAAAAGTGAGCACCGAAGACTGAT
>CAZJXY010000178.1:0-7181 GCA_964549925.1 uncultured Bdellovibrionales bacterium
GTCATCGGCATCGACCGGGTATAGACCGCCAAAGACCATCGGCTTTACCTTCTTAAATCCCGGCAGGGCCTCGATCTCTTCCTTATCAGCCAGGGTTACAGTATCTCCGATCTGCACATCTCGGATGTTTTTTATCGCAGCAGAAAAATATCCAACTTCGCCGCTCGATAACTCACTTACTTCCAACGCATGAGGAGTAAAGACTCCCAGTTTATAAACTCCGTACTCTCCTCTAGTGTTAAGGAAGCGGACCTTTAGTCCCGGTTTTAGTACCCCATCTATTACTCTCACCTGAACCACAACGCCGAGATAAGAATCAAACCAAGAATCATACACCAACGCGCGTAGCGGTTTTGCGCTATCTCCGACGGTTGGCGGCGGAACCTTTGCAACAACCGCTTCCAATAGTTCGCCGATCCCGATGCGCTCTTTGGCACTCACTAAAACTGCATTCTTAGCGTCAATCCCCACAACCTCTTCGATCTCTTGCTTAACCCTCTCCGGATCAGCACCGGGAAGATCGATTTTGTTAAGGACTGGAACAATCTCTAAATTATTTTCAATCGCGATATAAACGTTAGCTAGAGTCTGAGCTTCCACACCCTGAGAAGCGTCAACTACTAAGATCGCTCCCTCGCAGGCGGCCAAACTGCGCGAAACTTCATAGTGAAAATCAACATGCCCCGGGGTATCGATTAGATGCAGTTGGTAAGTCACGCCGTCCTTGGCCGTATAGCTCAGTCTAACGGATAGGGCTTTAATCGTGATCCCACGTTCACGCTCCAAGTCCAATTTATCTAAAAACTGGGCGCGCATCTCACGCACTTCGATTGCACCGGTATGAGCCAAGATGCAATCAGCCAGAGTGGATTTTCCGTGGTCAATATGCGCAATGATACTAAAGTTTCGAATCAGATTTTTCGGCATGTTGACCTAATTAAATGGTGACTCAATCACCGCCTAAAATTTAAGCTGCGGCCTTAAACCACTCAGCGGTACGCCGAATCCCCTCTTCTAGAGAAACCTCGGGCTTCCAGCCGAACGTAGATAGCGCTTTACCATAATCGATACAGCTTCTCATCTGCTCGCCGGGTTTAGCCGGGCCGTTTTGAGCATTTACTGAACTTTTCAATGCTTTAGCCACTAATGAATAAAGTTCATTCACTGAACTCTCTTTGGCCGTACCGATATTATAAGAACCTTTCACTCGCTTTCTTAGCGCGAGTTTAAAAGCATTTACCACATCTCCAACAAAAACGTAATCTCGGGTCTGCTCACCGCTGCCGTTGATAATGGGAGTCTTCCCTGAGAGTAGTGCCTTACAAAAAATGGCCACGACTCCGGCCTCTCCGTGGGGGTTTTGCCTAGGACCGTAGATATTTCCGAGCCGCAGCGAGACATACTCCAAACCGTACATTCGCTCCCAAAGATCTAGGTAGAGCTCACTTAAGCGCTTAGCTAAACCGTAACAAGAGGTGGGCTCGATTGGATCATTCTCCGGAGCGGGGAAAGTTTTCTGTTCGCCGTAAAGCGCTCCGCCCGTACAGAGAAACATGAAATAAGGTAACTTCCCGGCTTGGAATGATTGAAGAAGGTTGGTCAAACCAACTAAGTTAATTTTGGTGTCGAGTGCAGGGTCTTCCATACTAACTCGAACCGAAATTTGAGCAGCGGCGTGCACTACTATTTCAGGGCTTAACTTAGCGACAAATTCCCTAGCCTCCTTTGAGCAAAGATCAAGCATTTCTAATTTAATCTTAGGCTGCAGGTTGGAACGAGAACCAGAGGATAGATCATCGAGCACCGTTACTTCGTGCCCTTCTGATATAAGCATGTCAGAGATATGTGAGCCGATAAACCCCGCTCCACCAGTAACCAACGCCCGCGCCATAGAAATTATTTCAACCGCTTTTTAAAATCCTCGATCGTCATTTTGAGACCATCTTCCAAGGAGACCTTAGGAGTCCACTTTAGCGTCTTTTGAGCCAAAGAAATATCGGGCTTGCGGCGCACCGGATCATCGGTCGGAAGCGGCTTTTTTACGATCTTTGACTTACTCCCGGTAAGGCGAATAACCTCCTCAGCCAGCTCTTTTATTGAAGTTTCACGCGGATTGCCGAGATTAACCGGTCCGGTAAAATCGTTTTTCTCCATCGCAGCGATAAACCCATCGACCATGTCACTTACAAAACAAAACGAGCGTGTCTGAGTACCATCTCCGTAGATAGTAATCTCCTTCCCAGAAATCGCCTGCTCGACAAAATTCGAGACAACACGTCCGTCGTTAAATAACATCCTTGGACCGTAGGTGTTAAAGATCCGAACGATCCTAGTGTCCACACCGTTATTCTCGTAATTATAGGTAAGGGTTTCTGCGACTCGCTTTCCCTCATCATAGCATGAGCGCGGTCCGACCGGATTTACATTTCCCCAGTAAGATTCAACCTGCGGATGTACTAGCGGATCTCCATACACCTCGGACGTAGAAGCTAAAAGAAACCGGGCTTTGACCCGTTTGGCCAACCCCAACATATAGAGGGTTCCAATTACATTGGTTTTAATGGTCTTTACCGGGTTATCTTGGTAGTGAACCGGCGAAGCTGGACACGCTAGATGATAAACTTGATCGGCTTCTAAATAGAGATCATGTGTGATGTCGTGTCGAATAAATTCGAATTTCGGGTTTCCGAGGTGTTGCAAAAAGTTATCCTTGGTCCCGGTGAAGAGATTATCAACTACCATTACGTCGTGGCCACTAGCAATCAGCCGATCCACCAGATGTGATCCGATAAATCCCGCTCCTCCAGTAACTACAATTCTCGACATAGACCCTTAATCTATTAAAAAATTGGGCAAAAAACTATCTCCCATTTATACCGAGCAACGGTTAGTTTTGCCAGCAAAACTAACCGTTGTTGGGCGAGCAAAATAATGGCGCAGCCATTTTTTGCCGCCGAAAACAAAAACTCAGTCACAAAAAATCGTCAAAACCGTTTAGGTTTTGGCGGCGCTGTTAAGAAAAATTCCTTGTGACTGAGTTTATAACCCGGTAGTCGGTCTTCCGATAGAGTGATAGACGAATCCGGCCTGTGCCATCTGTAAAGGGTTATAAATGTTACGACCGTCAAAAACTACCGGTTTTTTTAGACGCTGCTTTATTTTCTCAAAGTTTGGGCGCCTAAACTCATTCCACTCAGTGCAGATTACCAGAGCATCCGCGCCATCCAAAGCGTCATAATTTGTTTTGGAATACATGATCGATGGATTATTTCCAAATGCCTGTTGAAAAGTAGAGATGGCCTCAGGATCAAATGCTTGAAGTTTAGCGCCGCATTCGATCAGGTGTTTACAAATCGTAAGGGCTGGGGCTTCGCGCACATCGTCGGTTTGCGGCTTAAACGCCAGTCCCCAAATGGCAAAAGTCTTCCCCTTCAAACTACCCTTTCCTCCGTACGCTCCAATCATCTTCTCAAACATCAACATCTTTTGATTGTCATTTACAACTTCAATCGCATCTGAAAGGAACATCTTTAAGCCTTTGCTCTGCCCGGTTTTTACCAGTGCGCGCACATCCTTAGGGAAACAAGATCCGCCGTAGCCCAGGCCAGGAAAGAGAAAGCTCATTCCGATTCTAGCGTCGGTCCCAATACCCTCTCTTACCATTTCGATATTCGCGCCCACCTTCTCACACAGACACGCAATTTCGTTCATCAGAGAGATGCGCGCAGCAAGCATAGTATTAGCTGCATACTTGGTCATCTCAGCACTGACGTTGTCCATCATAATGATCGGTTTATTGGTGCGAACAAATGGCGCGTATAAATCCTTCATAATCGCAGCAGCTCTTTCGGACGATGCTCCAATCACCACGCGATCTGGCTTTAAGAAATCCTCAAGAGCAGCACCCTCTTTCAAAAACTCAGGATTACTCACCACGTCAAATGACTGTGAGGTGTTCTCTTGCACCGCCTTTTTAACCAACTCGGCAGTTCCAACCGGGACCGTAGACTTATTAACGATCACCTTATACCCGTTCATGAACTTCCCGACCCCGCGCGCCACCGAGAGTACGTGCGATAAATCTGCAGAACCGTCCTCGTCCGGCGGGGTTCCAACGGCGATAAATATCACGGAGGAATTTTTAACGCCGTCTTCCAGCGATGTAGTAAAGCTTAAACGCCCTTGTTCAGCGTTCCTGGTGACTAGGTCCTGCAATCCGGGCTCATATATCGGAATCTCTCCGCGCTTTAGTGCACTGACCTTTCTTTCATCTATATCCACACAGATGACATCGTTTCCGCTCTCAGCAAAACAAGCGCCTGCTACTAAACCTACATACCCTGTGCCAACCACTGCAATATTCATATTACCCTTTTACGTCACCTGTATTATTATTAACCAAACTAATATGCGTTTCTGCTTCCAAATCCCTTAATGAAAGTCAGAAACAATATCTTTAGATCCAGCAGCAGCGACCAATTCTCGATGTAGTAAAGATCGTGTTCGATCCTTTTCTCTATCGAGGTGTCTCCACGCCAACCGTGCACCTGAGCCCATCCGGTCATTCCTGCCGGCACTTTATGGCGCAACATGTACTTGGGGATACGCGAACGGAATTGCTCGATAAAAACCGGACGTTCCGGACGCGGCCCCACGATCGACATATCACCGCGAATCACATTAAATAGCTGCGGTAGCTCATCGAGGCTAGTTTTCCTCAAAATCTGGCCAACCCAAGTAACTCGTCCATCACCGGGAACAGTCCAGCCTGGTCCACTAACCTCGGCATCTACGCGCATCGTGCGGAACTTAAATATCTTAAATCGTGTCCCGTCAAGACTAACTCGCTCCTGAGCGTAAAATATTGGCCCACGCGAGGTAAGCTTGATTAAAATAGAGATTAAAATCATCAGCGGGACAGCGACTGTTGCGATTATAAAGGAGAGAACCAGATCTAGTCCTCTCTTAAGCACCCGATTTACCCCTTCCAAAGGCGAGGCTCGGACCGTAATGACCGGCAAACCATCGAACTCTTCTATAGCGCTTCCCACCGAGCTAAACTCGAATAAATCAGGGACAACTTTAAGGTCGACGAGCGAATCCCCGACTCCGTTCATTATCTTTCGAAGTAGATTATTGTCCTCGATCGGTAATGCAATAACTAACTGATCTATCTGCATTTTTTCTAAGATAGCAGGTAGCTCGTCATATCTACCGACAACCGATACCCCCAGCGGCGCTTTTTTCTTGTCTCCGTCTTTTGAAAGACATCCTAAGACCTGAATTCCAAGCTCGCGATGTCGCCGCACGCGAGCTGCGATATCGCTTGCAAGCTTGCCGGCACCCACGATTAACATGTAGCGCAAGTTATAGCCGCGCCGCCGAATCTCTCGGAGGATCGATCGCAAAACCGAACGCTCAAAGATCGTACCGACAGTGGCAAAGACCCAAAAATAGGCGAACACCAAACGCGAAAACTCTACACTCTTTTCCCGGAATAAATACGTCGCCGAGATAAACACAACCGTGGCCATTAGATTGGCGTTAATCAGCATCCAGATCTCGCGTAGACTTCTCACTCCGCGCATCGGGCGATAAAGCCCGACACGTCTAAAGACAAACGCCCAGATCAGCCAGATGAAAAGCAACATTGAAAGGTAACTATTAAAAGGTGGAACACCTTTCGTAACGGATATCAGATCACTTTCAAAGCGCAGCCAATAAGCAAGACACCAAGCCAGCGAGATCACCACTAGGTCGACCGCCATAAACACGAATTCAAATAACTGGCTACGTTGCTTTAACATTTTTTCAATTCATCTCTAACTTGTGGCCACTTTCGTAAGCTTCGGTTGATTGTCAAACTCACCAATAACTAACTCAGATTGAACTACGAGATTACTCAATCCCAGCTCCAATAGGACCTTATTCCATTGAGTCACAAACCTCGCGACTGTGAATTTCCTGGCCTGCTCTATGCAAGACTCAGGATCTAACTCAGGTTCACACTGTTCGAAGTATCTAACCGCCTCGACAAGCGCTTCACAGTCATTTGCACCGTGATCCCTAAAAAATACCCCTGTTGCCATCGATGGCACAACCTCGGCTAAATAACCTCGAGAACTCCAGGATCTTAGACCTATTACCGTCTCCCTTAAAGCCCCAGAATACACCCCTATTACCGGTCTTCCGGCCGCCATGCATTCTACCGGTATAATTCCGAAATCCTCTTTCCCCGGAAAAATCAAGGCCCTAGCTTTTCGATAAAAGCCAGCCAATTCCTCATCCGGCACGCGCCCAAAAAAAGTAATATTGGATTTGGCCATAGCCTTTAAGCGTTCCTCGTCCGGACCAGCGCCTACAATCCAAAGCTCCTCACCTAAGCGGTTGAAAGCTTCGATCGCTAAATCAACCCGTTTATAAGGAACAAGCGCTCCAGCATAAAGATACGCCGCACCACGTTGAAAAGTTTTTATCGGCTCAATCCAGGAGGTCTCAACTGGGGGATAAATCACGAAAGCCCTGCGTTGGTAAAAGCGCCGGATGCGTGCAGCGATGAACCTACTAATTCCGATTATGGCCGTAGGACGTCTTGCACCCGCAAAATCCCAAGCTCTTAAAGCTTTGAGAATCGGCCATAGCAATGGAGTGAGAGATCCAAAATACTGCTCCGCCTGATCCCAAATATAGCGCATCGGAGTAAAGCAATAGGAGATATGCGGAACTCCTTTGGGTACAACGACATTTTTTGCAGCGGCATGACTCAACGAGATAACTAGGTCGTACCCGCTAAAATTAAATTGCCGAATTGCAAACGGATAAAGTGGAAGAAAGTATCGATAGTTTTTAAAAATCCCTGGGATTCGCTGCAAAAAACTGATGTGTCTTACACGCGCATCAATCGCAGCAGAGGTCGTCCCTTTCTGATGGAGCAGAGTAAACACATCGGCGTTTGGATACATCTTTAGAAAAACTTCTAGGCATCTCTCGCCCCCACGCATCCCGGTGAGCCAGTCATGTACCAACGCGATTTTGGGTTCGGCCCCGCTCCTCATCTTAAAGCTCACTACCGATCAATTCACGATAAAGTCCCTCTGTCTGTTCGGCCTGACGACTGAGTGAGTACCGTTCGTTAATGCTGCTCAACTCCAGGACATTACTCTGCTCGATTTTTCTACTCA